>JAJRYT010000065.1 GCA_024275635.1 Chloroflexota bacterium
GCCAAAGTGCGCGAGATGTATCAATCACCCGTCCATAAACTCAACGGTTTTGTCTATCGTGACAATTGGCTTGAAAACCTGCTTGTGGCCACCTCATTACAGGGCTTTCAGGTCAGCAACAAAAAATGTTAGAACTAGAAAATTGTAAAGCGTATCGCCCAAATTCATGCTTTCCGGCAATATCGCCCCCTGTGGTATAATTATCGGCTAACTTTTTACCAAAAGATCGGCGAGGTTTGATAAACCTCGCCGGTCTTGGTAGTTATCCAAAATCATTATCTACAAACCTTGCGGTTATTATCCAGGAGAATATCATGCCCCAAAAAGTAGACTTGCTATTAACTGGCGGAACCGTCGTCACCATGAACGCGCATTTTGATGTATTTGTGGGCGGCGCGGTAGCTGTGCGCGATGACAACATTGCCGCCGTCGGCCCGGCCGACGACATCGCCAAACGTTATCAGGCCAATGAAATTGTTGATTGCGCCGGTCAGGTCATCATCCCCGGCCTGGTGAATGCCCACACACATATTCCTATGACACTACTGCGCGGCTTGAATGATGATCTGCGCCTGGATGTGTGGCTGGGCTATCTGATGCCGTTGGAGCGGGAATTTGTGACGCCGGATTTTGTGAAACTGGGAACCCGCGTGGCCTGCGCGGAAATGATTCGATCCGGCATTACTTCTTTTGCCGACATGTACTATTTTGAAGAGGCGATTGCGGAAGAAACGGCCGTCATCGGTATGCGCGCGCTTCTGGGCCAAACGATCCTCATCTTCCCCACGCCCGACTCCGAAACTTACGAAGACGTGCTGATATTGTGCCGCCGCTTCATCGAACGCTGGAACGATCATGACCTCATCCAACCGGCCGTCTCGCCCCACGCCTGGTACACAGCCACGCCCGAACTATTACGCGCCTGCGCCGACCTGGCCCGCGCTTTCGACGTACCCGTCCACACCCATATTGGCGAAACACAGTTTGAAACCAATAGCTGCCGGGAACAACATCACATGCCCACCGTTCCCTGGAATGGCAAGAACGGGCTGCTAGATACCAAACTGCTGGCCGCCCATTGCGTGCATATTGATAAAAGCGAGATGTTCGAGTTGAAGAAAGCTGGCGCCGGCGTGGCCCATTGTCCCACCAGTAATCTTAAATTAGCCAGCGGTATCGCCCCGGTAGGCGAGATGTTGGAAGTGGGCGTTAATCTAGGCGTGGGCACAGATGGCCCGGCCAGTAATAACGACCTGGATATGTTTGAAGAAGTGCGGCTGGCGGCCCTGCTGGCCAAGACAAAGAGCAATGACCCAACCATTTTACCGGCGCGGCAGGCGTTAGAACTGGCGACCATTGGCGGCGCGAAGGCGCTGCACATGGATAAAATCACCGGCAGTCTGGAGCCGGGTAAACGGGCCGACCTGGCGATTGTGGCTATGGATGGGGTGCATAATCAGCCCCAATTTAACAATCACGCCGAAGCGGTGTATTCCCGGCTGGTGTATGCGGCCAAGAGTACGGATGTGCGGCACGTGATATGTAACGGCCGTTGGCTCATGCGCGACCAAAAATTGTTAACCGTTGACGAAGCCCAGGCCAAAGTCGACGCCGCCCAGGTCGCCGCCCGGATTGATGCCTTTGTCCTTGATCGTGAATCCAGCCCTTACAACAAACTGGTCTTGCTGGCCGGCGTGCAGCGTCAGGAAAGCTTTGAGATTCAAGTCAAAGTCCCCATCGCCGATGATGCCTCCGTTCTGGCGGCAATGAACGACGACCAGCTAGAAATCGTCAAACGCTCTCATTACAAGCAGTATGACCAATATTTCATGTTCGATAGACATGACCCGGACGCGGCCCGCCTGCGCTATCGCGAGGATGAGTTCGTGAATGACGCCGGTGAAGTCTTCCAGGCGCGTGCCCGGCTTACCTTGATTGGCGAGGAGGATCGGCTGGCCTTTCCCAATGCCGTCATGCTCTCCCGTTCCCGCTTCCTGGCCGAGGCGGATCGCACCCTGCGATTTTACCGCGAATATTTTGCGCCCAAAGTTGAAGTGGAGGTCAATAAAGATCGGCGGCGCTGGCGGGCGCTTTACCGGGATACGGACTTTGCCATTAACCTGGACAAGCTGACTCTGCCGGAAACGGACGGCTATTTCCTGGAAATCAAGTCACGCACCTGGTCACGGACGGATGCGGAGCGGAAGGCGAATCTGATGACGGAACTGCTGGCGCTGTTGGGCGCCGACCCGACTACGGCCGAACGTAAAGAGTATCCGGTGTTGGCATTAGACAATGCCTGATATAAGTTCTTGCGCGTGTTCTGAATGTCAGGCCATGTGCCAACAGCGACCTTGCTGGCCCACACCGGCTGACGCGCAAAGGCTAATTAAAGCCGGTCACGCAGACAGGCTTATGGTAGACTGGTGGTTCGATAAATCACAGGGTAAGAGCATTTACCTTTTAACGCCCGCTATCTTGGGCTGGGAAGCCCGTGTCGCCCCCATTCATCCGCAGGGACGCTGCACCTTCCTTGATGAACAAAACTTATGTCGCCTGCATGACTGCGGCTTGAAACCTACCGAGGGCCAATTGGCCCTGTGCCAAAACCGGTCTCCGGCCGGTTTGCACGAGCAAATCGGCCAATCATGGGATAATGCAACCGGGCGGAATTTGGTCTATCAATGGGAGTCTGCGCCGCCACGGGGGCGTCATCTGGCGCTTATATCTGGGAGGCAGTAGCAGCAGCGTTCAAACAACTCCAAACAAGACAATCACAGGCGAATGGCGAACTGAATAGGACTTTTTTCCTACCCATCATGCCATTACTTTTCTCCCGCGAAAACGACTAAGGACTTTGTGAGCGACGTCTATCTTGATTTCGATACTGGCGTTTTTTATTTTTCCAAAGGTAACCGTTCAACCGCCAACAGACTTTTGAAGTTTTGCAGTCGAGTACACAACCACACAGAGCGCCAAAACTTCAAAAGTCTCCAGGGGGGAGTGGACGCTTACTTCCAAAGTTAGCCGGCGAGGTTTCTATAGGATAAACTCCTCCGAGCTAAAAATCGCCAACCTCTAAATCGGAGAGTGCTCCAAGGGGGCGTTTGTTATTGACTTCATGTTTTCCAAGATTAAACGAGTGTGATATCTTTCTCCACTCTTTGAATCTCCAGAACTGGAAAGTTATTTCTAAACACTTCACAAGAGGAGAGGCAGCATTTCAGAAAGTGTAAGGGTAGAGGAAATATACTATAGCAGGTAGTATCGGTAATGCATAATGAGGAATGCTGCTACTGACCGTTTAACCGAAAAAACCTAACCCCCGGCATCCACATCCCCTGGTACCCAAGAACGGTCATTCCCCAAACTAAAAAGAACTTCATCATGATGAGCAAGCCTGGCATCTGATTCAAGCTTGTGTTTTGTATGTATACCATAAGCCGCAGTGTCCGGTCATGATGTTGTTCACATAAAGCAGCTGCAAACAGGAATAACTTCTGTTATGTTACCTGTTTCTAACGATAGACGAGGAGTTAAGTTTGCCTACGATTTGACGGTGCATGGTTAAGCCATTGATGATGCGCAATGGTTGGCTGGTCATGCGATCAGTAACAGCAAACTACACGCTACCATTCAGTTAGGAGGACGGTTATGAAAAGGTTTGTCTTTTTACTGTTTTTTTTGTTCGCGGGCTTGTATTCAGGCGTCCCGCATCAGGTCGGTGTGGCCCAGGTGGCAACGGCCGTTTCATCACACGTAAACGACTATAATTTTAATTCGAGTCACAGCAGCCAGCATAATCAAACGGCCGTTACTAATAATCTCGACACCGCCATGATCTATCTACCATTGGTGATGAAATCAGACACCACGCCATCCGATCTCCTTTTTGATATGACCCAGTTCATGGTAGGCAGCGGCGTTCTTTACGAAGTAAGACACAGCAGCGGTTCACAGGCGCGCCATCAAACCCAGGTAAACCTCTCGCGTTTTTATCACACCAAGGGGAACGAAATCAGCGCCGAGTGGGAAGAACTTTGGCACACCCAGGAATTTATCATGCGCGGCACCGATACCAGCCCCGGCAGCGGCCTTTATTACACCTTACGCGAAACAGGGCAGTATGGATCAGCCTGGTCACCGCGATATTGGCGCGTTGGCGACGTTTTTGAGCGCGCTCCTTTGGTCACGTTTTACCGCAAAACTGATTGCGTTCCGCAAAGCAGTGGCCTGCAGAGAACTTGGTTGCAATTTGAAGCATACTACCCCAGCTATACGTTCGACAGCGGCATAACTCTGGACAACGTCATTCAACTGGCCTGGCTTTTGCAGCCGACTAGCGCTCCTATGGAACGTTATTTTTATGCCCAGGACTACGGCCTGGTTGGCTGGTGGAGCAATGACCGGGGGATGAGCTACATCAGCGAAATCCATGCGCCCGGCCAAAGACCGGACAACAAGCGCGAGATCATATCCTGCCTGGATTACGGCGACTACACCCCCAAGGGTCTGCCGGCCCCAACCCGGTACGCCAAGTAAACATCTGTCTCACAACGAACCCTCTGGAGGTTAGCCTGACGACCCAGCTAACCACTCGTGAACCTCCGGGAGGATATCTTCGAGTTACGATTTTAGGAAGGAACTCATAGACTTAACGCCCGCTAAATGAAAAGAGGAGACTGAAAGATTGGATGATTGAATCGCCCAATCTCTCAGTCTCCCAACCTCTATTCTTGAAGGAAACATTATGAAAATTTATCGTCATACGCAGAGCGTTTTGATGCTCTCACTTGCCCTCCTGGGCATCTTGCTAGGAACGGCCGTCCCCCGCCAATCATCCATCCCCCTCCTCCAGGCTGAAGAACCGGCTCACGCGAATAATAATCCGTTACACGCCGCTAACTGCACTTACCCGCCATCCCCCTACACAATCTATCTGCCATCGATCGCCTCGGCCGGCAGCAATCCCCCAACGCCATCCGGCCCTCCCCTGCCCCCGCCCGTCTCCATCACCAGTGCGCCGCCAAACAACTTCCCCTCGCTGCGAAATGAACTACGGAGTCAGGGGTTAGACCTGGCATTTAACAAAATCGGGTTTCATGTGGGGCCAGGCGGCAACACCACCGGCTTAAGCGAATGGATGCAGCAGTTAGACGCCGCCTGTGTGCCCTTCTTTCTCAAAAGCGCCGACAGCGGCGGGCCGCTTTGGGAAGCGCAGCAGTTAATGAAAGTCAGCGGCGTCCTGCACACCCTGGTTTTCCGGCGCTCCGTCCCTTACCAGGGCGCCGCACCCATCGGCAACCCAGATGTCCCTGATTATAATCTCGATCCTCAAACGGCCGCCCAAAAACATTGGGAATGGCATAAAGCCGGTTTCCCGCCGGAACTAGATCCGTCACTGGTCTGGTTTGAGACCATAAACGAAGTGGATAAAAATCGGGCCGAATGGCTGGGCCAATTTGCGTTGGAAACGGCCAAACTGACTCTGGCCGACGGCTATCGTTGGGCCGCGTTTGGCTGGTCATCCGGCGAGCCAGAACCGTCTCAGTGGGAGACGCCGGCCATGCTGGAATTTTTGCGGTTGGCCGGTGAAAACCCGGATAAGTTGGCAATTGCGCTGCATGAATACAGCTTTACCAATGCCAACATCGGCAACATCTACCCCTACCTGGTTGGCCGTTTTCAAACATTGTTTGATATTTGCGACAAATATGGTATTCCCCGGCCAACCATCATGATAACGGAATGGGGATGGGAATATAATTCAGTCCCTGACCCGAACAAGGCCATGGCCGATATTGAGTGGGCGTCCTGGCTTTACGCAGCGTATCCAGAGGTCAAAGGGGCGGCCATCTGGTATTTAGGCCCTGGCTTCGGTGGCATTGCCAACCAGACCCAAAAACTGATTGCCCCAGTGCGTGATTACAGCCTGAGCAACTATTTCGCCATCACCCCAGGACAGGGTGCGATTAACCCGGATTTATTCCAGCCGTGATGGGTAATTGGGTAATTACGTAATTACTCATATCCTAATTAGCCTGCGCCCACTGCATAGTGTACAGATTGAAGTACCGGCCCCGTTTAGCCAGCAGTTCTTCATGTGTGCCGCGTTCGATGATACGGCCGTTAGCCAACACCGCAATCATATCCGCATTTACAATCGTACTCAGCCGGTGGGCAATGACAAAACTGGTGCGCCCTTCCATCAGCGTATCCAACGCCTGCTGGATGATCTTCTCCGTGGTCGTGTCCACACTGCTGGTCGCCTCATCCAAAATAAGGATGCGCGGGTCGGCCAGCAGGGCGCGGGCAAAGGAGATGATCTGCCGCTGGCCCACACTGAGATTAACGCCATTTTCGCCTACGTCCGTCTGGTAGCCATCCGGCAGCTTACTGATGAAATCATGCGCGCCCACCGCTTTGGCGGCGACAACAATTTCAGCTTGCGTGGCCTCCAGCTTACCGTACCGGATGTTATCCGCAATCGTCCCGGCAAACAGGAAAGGGTCTTGCAAAACAATGCCCAACTGCGAGCGCAGGCTGGCCTGTGTCACCTGACGCACGTCATAGCCGTCAATCGTTAACGCGCCTTCGTTGATGTCAAAAAAGCGGGCAATGAGGCGAATAATTGTACTCTTACCCGCCCCCGTCTCACCCACCAGGGCGATACGCTGGCCCGGTTCGGCCCGCAAGGAGATATGACTTAATACCGGCTCGTCATCCTTGTAAGCAAAGCTCACATCATCAAAAATAACCCGCCCGGCGATGGGCGGCAGGTCAACTGCTTCAGGCGCATCGGTCAGGTCTTGCGGCATATCCAGCAAACGGAACAGCCGTTCGCTGGAAGCCATCGTGGACTGGAAAACGTTGTACCGCTGCGCCAGTTAGCGGATGGGTTCAAAGAAACGGCCGACATACAACACAAAAGCAATCAACGTCCCCGTCGTCAGCGCGTCGCCCAACACCAGCCAGCCGCCAAACCCCACGACCAAAGCCGTCGCCAGCGCGCCCATGAAATCCACGCCGGGAAAGAAAATGGCCGACAGCCGGGCCGCATCTGCGTTGGCGTCAAAGAAGGAGAGGTTTAGATCGTTGAAATGTTGGGCATTGCGCGCTTCGCGGGTGAAGCTCTTGGTAACGCGGATGCCGCCGATGGATTCGTTGAGGTAGCCGTTGATGAGCGCCAGCCGCTGGCGGGAGGCCCGGTAGGCGTCGCGTACGCGATGCCGCCAATAGTTAGCTAACATAACCATCAGCGGGATGACGGCAAACGCCGCCAACGCCAGCCGCCAGTTCAAAATCAACATGGCGATGATGATGCCGATAAGGCTGAAGGCGGAGCGGAAGAGGCCGGTGATGGACCAGGTGATGAAATCTTGCAGAACGCCTACATCGCTGATGAGACGGCTCATGAGACGGCCGACGCTGTAGTTGTTGTGGAAGGTGAGCGACAACATGTGCAGGTAGCGGAAGAGTTGGCTGCGGAAATCGGCGACGACTTTGGTGCCGACGTAAGCCATCAGGGCAATGCGCCGCCGGTTGGCGACCCACTCGCCGACGGCGGCAATGATGAGCAGGACTGACCAAAAACGCAGGGTGGCAAAGCTGCCGGCCCGGATGCCGTTATCAATCGCCTTACCAACGATGAGCGGCCCGGCAACGCCAAGCAGGGAACTGACGATCATCAACGCGATGGCTGCGGCTAATTTTCGCCGGTAGGGTTGGATGTATTGCAACAGGCGGCGGACGAGACGGCCGTCATATGCCTTTCCCAGCAGTTCATCCTCATCATCCAACAAGGCGGCGATTTTGCGCTCCCGCACTTCCCGATCATTTATATCTTGCGCTTCGATGCCGAAACGGCCGTCTCGACTATTACGTCTGGTTAAAAAAGTCATAATTCTTACCCAAAAGATTGATGATTGATGATTGATGATCGTGGCGAACTGCTATCTTTAATCATCAATCATCAATCTTTAATCATTAATCTCTAATCATCAATTCCACAAACTCCTCCTGGTCGCGTAACTGCAAATCATAAATTTGCCGGTACAGGCCGCCCTGGACTAACAAACTGTCATGAGCGCCCCGTTGGGCGATCCGGCCCTTGTCCAATACCAAGATGTAATCGGCGCTTTTCAGGGTGATGAGCCGTTGGGCGATGATGAACGTCGTGCGCCCTTCCATCAAGATGTCCAGCGCTTCCTGGATGAGGTGTTCTGTTTCCGTGTCCACACTGCTGGTCGAGTCATCCAGAATCAGGATGCGCGGATCGGCCAGCAGAGCGCGGGCGATAGCGATGCGCTGCTTTTGGCCGCCGCTGAGAGTGACGCCGCGCTCGCCAACGCGGGTATCGTAGCCGTCGGGGAAGCTCATGGTGAACTCGTGGGCGCGGGCCGCTTTGGCGGCGGCGATGATCTCTCCCATGGTAGCGTCGGAACGGCCGTAAGCGATATTCTCGGCAATCGTCTGGCTAAACAGAAAGGGGTCTTGGAGGACGATGCCGATATGGCGGCGCAGACTGGACATCTGCAAATCACGCACATCATGCCCATCTACCAGCACCCGCCCTTCAGTTGCTTCATAAAAACGGGGAATCAGGTTAGTAACAGTGGATTTGCCGGAACCGGTCGGGCCGATTAACGCGACGCGCTGGCCAGGGCGCGCGTAAAAATCAACATCCTCCAAGATAGGCAGCCCTGCGCGGTAAGCGAAGCCAACATGCTCAAATATCACCTCGCCCTGCGCTTTTTCCAGGGCAATGGCTGCGGGGCGGTCGGCGACCTTGTTGGGGGTGTCTATGATTTCAAAGATGCGACTGGCGCTGGCGCCGGCCGTGGCCGCCAGGTTAACCAAAAAGCCCAGCCGCTGCACCGGCCCGTTGAGCAAGAGAACGTAGGAAAGGAGCGCAAAGAGGGAACCAACGGTTATTTCTCCGGACAGGGCAAGCGGGCCGCCAAACCAGAGGAGCAGGAAAATGCTGCTGGTGACAAGGAAGGTGAAAAAGGGCCAATTTTTAGCCCAGGTTTTGATGACAGTGTAACGACGCTCAAACCATTCATCATTGGCGTCGTCGAATTTAGCCAGTTCGTGCGGTTCGCGGGCAAATGCTTTGACCACCCGGATGCCGGTGAGACTTTCTTGCATCAATTCGGAAAGGACGCCTATCTGTTCCTGGATCGCTTTGAACATGGGGCGCACAGTTCCGCCGAAGCGAACGGCCGTTATCGTCAACACGGCAAATGGGGCCAACGCCAGCAACGAAAGCCGCGCCGATTCCAACAGCATGGCAATGATGACGCCCACCATGAGCAAAATGGTCGCCGTCAAATCCATCAGCCCAATGCCGACAAACCGTTCCGTCTCGGAAATGTCGCTGGTGGCCCGGCTCATCAGGTCGCCAGTGTGGCTGCGGTCGTGGAAGGCGAAGGGCAGGTTTTGCACGCTGTTGTAAAAATGGTTACGCAAATCGTAGGCCACGCGGTGGGTAAGCCATTCGCCAAAGTAGCGCTGGCTGAAGGCGGCCAAACCGCGAAACAGGGCAATGCCCAGGATAACGCCGCCGGCCCAGAATAAGGCGCTGGCCTGACCGGCCGCCAGACCGTTATCAATCGCGTCTTTGATGATTTGAGGAACGAGCAGGTTGAGAACAGCCGCGAACAATACCCCCACATACGCCAACAAAACCTGCCGCCAATACGGTTTGAGATACCCTAACAATCGCCGGTAAATCGAACGCCGTTCAATCACATCACACCTCATCCTTCACAAACACAACCAACACCCCAACACATTATCAACTCCCCGCGTGTTATGCCTGTCGGTTCACCGGCGTTTCCATGATGAAATGCGGCCAGTACCAACCCTGGCCCAAAAATGCCGGCAGCCACGCGAACCAGAAAGTCTATGGTAAACACGTCAATTTGTCCAATTTCGGTCTGGGGAGACAGCAATTCCAATTATAGCGTAGAGCGGGATGGTCGTTTGGCGAAATTCTCGAACCGCGCGGGTTCATTTCGGCTACACATATGGCGTTCCGTCCGCGCCATCTCGCCCCCGTGAGCGCCATATTCCCTAACCAGGACAAGACACGTCTTTAGGTTTGGCGTTGCCAAACCCCTACGTCAGATCAGAATTGTAGGGGCATGGCGCGGCCATGCCCGATGACGCCATGCCTGTTGTCACGATCCGCAAATTCAGGATAGAACCGCCCCCGGCCCCGGGCGGCGGCGCGTCGCCATCAAGCGCGCGCTGCCAATTTGCGATACATAATGAGACATTTGCTCACATTGAGCCACCAACTCATCAAACTTCGGCTCGTCCAACAGCAGCAGTTCTGTATCCACCGCCGCCCGGTAGGTGACCGTGTAGGGGGCATCGGCAAACAAAGCATATTCACCAAAATGTTCTCCCGGCCCCAAATTACCCGCGACCCGTCCCGCCGCAGCCAACGCCTCTACCTGCCCCTGAGCCACAATAAACAAATATGAGCGGGATTGACCCTGGCGCACGATGATCTTACCGGCGGCCACACGTCGGCGCTGTAGTCGGGAATCAATCACGGCGATTTCTTGCGGGCTAAGGCTGCTAAACAAAGGCATTTGCTTCAGCAGACGACGCGATGCCGCGCCCGAACTGACCTGTTTCGCCAATGTTGTATCGGCGCGTAGGAGTGGGTCAAAATCATCCCGGTCAATGGTCAACAGCGTCGTCTGACCCAGGGCGCGATAAGTGAACTGGTACTCGCCTGTGGCCAGCAGCGCATTCGTGCCAAAATAGCCGCCCGATTGCAAGATTGCCACCCGCACTTCATCATGAAAAACACCCACCTCTCCCGAATCAATCAAAAAGAAGCGTGTCGCATCCGTTCCGGCGCGGGCCAGCAGCGTGCCACCGCGTTCGGCGCTGACATGGGCAATGGCAACCGTTTCTTGCACTGCCGCCTGGTCAAACCCGGCAAAGATATCGGCCAGCCGGATAAGTTCAGCCCGACGGTCGCGGGCTTGAATGAAACCCTGGGCCAGCCCTACCCCCCAATCAGTCTCGGATAAGACATGGCGGGCTAACGTTTCAGCTTCTAACCAGGACAAGCTGTCGTAAGCAGCCTGCCCGGCCTGGCGCGTGAAGGGGGTCCCGGCCAAATCGTCCAACCGATCAACGGCCAGCAGCAGCGCGGTGCGAGCGCGTGGGGCAATTGCCAGAATGCCATCGTCCGGGTCGAGGGGGCCAAGCGCCAGAATTTGGGTCTGGATTGCCGCCAGCCGCCGCCCGCCAAAGACTGTTTCGTAGGCAGCAAATAACGCTTGCATGAAATGGTTGAAGCCGTGAATGAGTCGTTCGCGCTCCTGGAAAGCGGCGTCTACGGAGGATGCGGGGGTGTAACGGCCGAATTGAGCCAACGCGCCCAACAGCCAATACAACAGCCCGGCATACAACCACAACCCAATCATCGGCAGCTGCAAAAGCGGATAATAGGCGAGCCAGGGCAGGGACAACATCGCCAGGATGAGCAGTCCCCAGGGCAGGGCGAAACGGGAACGCCAAAAATTAAGCCAGAGTGGGGTCATCAGCATCAATCCGGCGAAGACGCCCAGCAAGAGCAGGGACATGGGCCAAGCGAGGGGAAACCCTAACCAGATCAGGCCGGCGGCGTAGCCCACACCCACTAGAAAGAAGGCGCCAATCGCTAATCGGTCGTTGATTTCCAGGTAGGCGGGGGTAATGGTGTACCAGGCGACAATGCCGGCGGCCAAAATACCGCCCGCGGCTGTGAGCAGGGACAAATCGCGCCAAAGCGGCGCAGCGCCGACGATACCGCTGATCCAGGCCAGCGTAATGCCAACCGGCGCCGCTGCCAACGCCCACATCGCCCACTGGAAACGGGAGCCGGGCAGTTGGCGGGCCACGCCGACCAGCGCGGCGATGGCGCTGATGTGCAGCAGCCAGAGCCCAATGTTCAGCCATAAATCGGCGCGGGGCAGTGTGGCCGCGGCGATGAGCAGTAAAGGCGCGCCAACCAGTAGGGGCAGGCCAATGAGCAGGGCCAGCACATCGGGGCGGGCCAGTAAATCGCGTCGGGCCAGCCATTCTAGCCCCGTCTGGATGCGGCTCCAGACTAAGTGAATTAGGGAATAGGCGGTAGGAATGATGAAAACGGCCGTTACCGCCAACACAACCAACTTCCCCCACCAGCCGTAATCCCCCCACAAACTGGCCGCCAGCGGCGCCAGGCGCGTCTGCCAGAAATAGAGGGCAAAGATGAGGGCGTAAACGGAATAAATCAGCGCCAATCCACCGAAAAAGGTGAAGACGCGCTGCGCCCGGTTCAGCGCGCCCCAAAAATCACGCGGGGCTTTATGGGCCTGGAAATGCGGCCACAGCTTTTCGCGCCAAAACTGGAAGGCGCGGCGGCGCAGGCCGGGCATATCCAACCAATCCATGAGGATGAAATAGCCGTCCAGTTCCAACAGGGGGTTGAGGTTGAAGAAGACGGTGAGGTAGGCGATGAAGCCGAGTTGGTAGAGGAAGCCAACCCCAAAAGTGGCGAGGTATTGGGGGTAAGTGGTGATAACGGCCGTTAACGCCAACCCCACTAACCCGCCGATAATCAGCCCCGAATGCGGCCCAGCCCAGGAAACGGCGATGCGGTCACGGCGGGGTGACAGCCAAATATCGCGCGTGTCCACAAAAAAGGCGGGCATTCCCCAATAAATGAGCACGCCGCCCTGGTTCAATTCCCGGCCGAAATGCTTGGTCATCAGGCCGTGCGCTGCCTCATGCACGGTGATGACGATGAGATTGGCGACGACCAGGCCGAGGACACGCCAACCGCCGCCGCCGGACAGGGTAAATGCCTCCCGCCAGAAGTAATAACCAAACAGCCCGCCGCCCACGAGGATGATGAGCAGAAGAACCGCCTGCATGATGGGATGGAACAGCCATTGCAGCCGCCGGTAAAGCGGGGTGAAAAAGTCGTCCAGGCCGGTGATGGTCAATTCGCCATGCATGAAGCCGTTGATGAGGCGGCGGCCGCGGCTGGCGGGATTGCGGGCGGTCAACGCTTCGGCAACCTGCTCGTACATATTCACCGGCCGGTCTTGCAGAAAATGCCCGGCGCGCAAATCGGCCAGCAGGCTGTTGAAGGGGCCAATGGGCAGGGTTTCGTACCGTTTGAGGGTGTAGAAGAGGAGATCCTTGACGGTGTAACGGCCGTTCATCTGCCACCACAACGCATAGTCCGACTCCGTCAGGCGCAGGTACGATTTCGTCAGCGGCTCCTTGAGAATGTAATACGGGGCGTCCCGCGCCTCCAGGCGCGTGGCGATGACTTGTTCATTACGTAGCGGCTTGTAATCTGTGGGATCGGTGGCCCTGGTCAGAGCATCCCAAAATTGAACAACGTTCATCGCCTTACTCATGTCCCAAGTCTAGCACGAGCCAGGGAGATCGAGAAGATTGAATTAACGACTCCCAAACAGGTTTTACGTTTTAGCCTCTTTCAGGCATAATTCAATCGTAACGACAAAGTCACCCTCCCGCAGGTTCTTAACCTCCGGGAGAGTTCGCAGTTCGTTCAAAATCCCAAACAACTGGAACCCGCATGAGTGAAATAATCAGTCAAATCAACACCAACAGCGCCGATTACAAAACCAACTACGAACACAACAAAAAGCTGGCCGAGCAGTTGGCCGCTCGGCAGCGCGCCGTCGCTGCCGAGCGGCGGCAGCGGACGATTGACCGCCATCTGGCGCGCGGCAAACTACTCGTCCGCGACCGCATCGAAGCGATTCTCGATCCGGACAGCCCCTTCCTGGAACTTTCCCCCCTGGCCGCCTGGGAGATGCACGACGGCGAAGCGCCCAGCGCCGGGGTGGTGACGGGAATCGGCCGTGTTGAAGGGCTGGAATGTATGATCATCGCCAACGACCCCACCGTCAAAGGGGGGACGTACTTCCCGGAGACGGTGAAGAAACATCTCCGCGCCCAAACCATCGCCGAGGAAAACCACCTGCCCACCATTTACCTGGTAGATTCCGGCGGCGCGTTTTTACATTTACAGGCGGATGTGTTCCCGGATCGGGGGCATTTCGGCCGTATCTTTTACAACATGGCCCGCATGTCCGGCAAACAGATTACACAGATAGCGGCCGTCGTTGGCTCCTGCACCGCCGGCGGCGCTTACATCCCGGCCATGGCCGACGAAACCATCATCGTCAAAGGGAATGGAACCATCTTCCTGGCCGGGCCGCCGCTGGTTAAAGCGGCCACCGGCGAAGAAGTCACCGCCGAAGAGCTGGGCGGCGCCGATGTGCATACCCGCCTCAGCGGCGTCGCCGACCATTTCGCCAACGACGAGCGGGAAGCGCTGGAACGGGTGCGCGACATCGTCAGCCACCTCAACCGGCGCAAAACCATGCCCGTCGTCATGCAGGAGCCGGAAGACCCGGCCTATGATCCGGCCGAACTGTACGGCGTCATCCCCGCCGACACGCGCCAGAGCTATGACGTGCGCGAAGTCATCGCCCGGCTGGTGGACGGCTCCCGCTTCAGCGAATTCAAGGCCCGCTACGGTCCGACGATTGTGTGCGGCTTCGCCCACCTCATGGGCACCCCGGTGGGCATCGTCGCCAACAACGGCCTGCTTTTCAGCGAATCGGCGTTGAAAGCGGCCCACTTCATTGAACTGTGCGGCCAGCGCGGCACGCCACTGCTCTTCCTGCAAAATATCACCGGTTTCATGGTGGGCAAAAAATATGAGAATGGCGGCATCGCCAAGGATGGGGCCAAGATGGTGATGGCGGTGAGCAACGTCAACGTGCCCCGCATCACGCTGCTGCACGGCGTCAGTCATGGGGCGGGTAATTATGGCATGAGCGGCCGGGGATATGACCCGCGCTTCCTGTTTAGTTGGCCCAACAGCCGCATCAGCGTGATGAGCGGCGAGGCGGCAGCAAATACGTTGTGGACGGTGGGCAAAAGGCGCGTCTTGGATAGAATGGATGACCCGACGCCGGCCGAGTTGCAACAGGCGGAAGCGCAGTTTAAGCGGCCGATATTGGCCCAGTATGAACGGGAAGGCAGCCCCTACTACGCCACCGCCCGCCTTTGGGATGATGGCATTCTCGACCCGGCGCAAACGCGCACTGCGCTGGGGCTGGCTTTTTCGGTGACGTTGAATGCGCCGCTGCCAGATGACCGGTATGGGACGTTTAGGATGTAAAGATCGAAGATTGATGATTGAAGATTGATGATTGAAGATGGCATCTTCAATCATCAATCTTCAATCATTATTTTTCTCAAGGAGAACCTGATGAGTAAAACAGAAACCCAACATTGTTTGAACTGTGAACGGACGGAGCATCAAATTCCGCTGGTTGCGCTGCGGTATGCGGGGCAGGAGGCATGGATTTGCTCGCAATGCCTGCCTAAGCTGATTCACAAGCCGCAGCAGTTAGCGGGCAAACTGGCCGGCGCGGAGAATATGGAGGCTGCGCCGCACGCACATTAACCGTCGCCTAATTTTGGTATAATGTAGACATGACTGTAGATACCGTCCCATCGGCTATTGCTAAAATTGCGCCTGACGGCAATTTGTCGCCGCGTCAAAAACGCCGCCTGCTCATCAAGATGAGCTTGCGTAAACAAAAGCCGGGAACCGGCAGCGCCGATGTTTTTTTGCGCAAGAGGACCGCTATGAATCCCTGGCCTGATCTACGCGACATTTTGCAAGGCATCCCCTGGGTTGTTATCGGCGGCGTGGCTACCCGCGCCTACATGCCGGAACGGATGACGAAAGATTTGGACATCCTGGTTCAGAGATCAGATGGCGACCGGGCTGTAGAACATCTCCAAGAAGCCGGTTTTGTGGTTGTATCTAAGTTGGCCGTACCGGGTTATTTGATGCAATCCCCCACTGGCGTTGAAATAGATGTGTTGTTCGGCAGTTACACCTGGCTGGCAGACGCTTTGGCTCACCCGCAACGGGACCCGGCCGGTTTTCCTGTCGTCTCTTTGCCTTATCTGGTGTTGATGAAGTTGGACGCGATGCGCGCTCAGGATTGGGCTGATGTTTCGCGAATGCTGGGCTGGGCTGATGACGCGGCGCTGGATGAAGTGCGGGCGGTGGTGGGGAAGTATAGTCCGCAGGACAGTGAGGATTTGGAGTCGTTGATTTTTATTGGGCGGCAGGAGCGGAAACGGCCGTAATCCCCTCTCCCCCCGCGCAGAGCGTCTAATCAGTCATCCCACACAGAGCGTGGAACGAGCGGGAATCTGGCACGAATGGCACGGATAGGATGGATCCTATTCGTGCCATTCGTGTCAAACATTAACGATGCAAATCGGCGGCGATGAAGGAGAGGCCGTTCTCTGTCAACGCTTTGGCCGTCCTATTCACCGCGTCCAGCTTATCTAGGAAGTTAAGTTCCAGCGCGTCCCAATCGCCAGAGTCAATCACCTCCGCTTTGTCGCGGAAATAATCTAAAATGTCAGAGGGATGCGGCCGTTGGCTGTCAATCTCCGGGTCGCCGCCTTCGTGCTTGGCAGAGATGTTGGCGATGTGATCGGCGATTTCGACCAGCTCGTCGCGCCGATTGTACGGCTGGCGCACGATGCTCTTGAAGGTTTCGGTGATGTGATGTTCAAAGCGAACGATATCTTCGAAGCCTAATGCTTTGCGGAATTGGGCGGTGATTTCCATGGTCTCGTTGTTGACGGAGTTGCTCCAGTTGAAGCCGATGAGCGGCGACGCGCCGTCGTCGCGGGCGAACAGCTTGGCCCCCAGCAGCGTCCACAAGGCGGCGTAGGGGTTGTCATTGCCCATGAAGACGGAGATTTTGAATTCGTTGTCCACGCCGATGCGGTGCAGCAGGTAGCCGAGCAGGACAGTGCCGGGGTTGATGTTGAGGACCTGGCGCACGCCGTAGTTGGTGTAGTAGTAGAGGAATTCGTCGAGCCATTGGAGAGCGTGGCTGTTGGGCTGGCCGACGCCGCCGAAGTAGCCGGTGATGGTTTCGGGGCCGCCCAGGTGAACGTTGGATCCGTCGGTGCCTTTGGTGTCCAGGGTTTCGACGTAGGTGGCGCCGATGATTTGCATGGCGGCGGCGAAGGCGGCCAAGTCGCCGTCGGCTTCTTGCTCTTTCATCTGGCGCACGCGGATGAAACGGCCGGGGATGAGGGTCTGGTTAGCGATGGCTTGGGAAACGGCCGTCCGCAACCAGGGAAAATATTGGCACGCGCTCACCTCCAAAGTGACGGCAAAATCATCGGCAAATCGGGTCGTCTCTACCTCGTCGCCCAAAACCTGACGCCGGTAATCGGCCACACTGATGAAGGCGTTATTGTCCCGTTGTTCTTGCAGCCATTTCAGGTCGTCCAGAAATTCGGGCTTCGTTTCCTCTACTTTTTTGAGCAGATTAGGTAGTTGGCGGGCTTCTTCGGCCTTGCGGTTAATTTCTTCCGGCGTACCGTAGCGAGCAACAACCTCCAGGAAATCGTTGATAACCCGCATGTAGGGATTTAACAAGATGGCATTGATCGCTTCCAAACGGTCAGGGGATATTTTCAACAAATCACGGATATTTTCAGAGGGCATGGTGGGAATCTTTCCTTTCCAATCATCAATCTTTAATCATCAATGATTGATGATTGATGATTAATCAAGCATCTGTATCAATTCATCATACGCTTCATCTTTCATGCCGAAGTAGTTTTTCGGTTGGGGGAATTCCTTGTTCTGGACTTCGGCGACGTATTGTTCCAGACCGTTTTGGATGAGTTCGCCGGCGTTGCCGTACACTTTGGCCATGCGTGGGGTGAATTTGGGGTAGAGGCCGAACAAGTCGTGGTAGATGAGAAGCTGGCCGTGGGCGTGGGGGCCAGAGCCGAGACTCATAATGATACAGTGTTCGGCGCGTTCGGTGATGATCTGGCAGACGCGGTCGGGGACGAGTTCGAGCAGGATGGCGAAGGCGCCGGCTTCTTCTAACGCTTTGGCGTCGTCTATGATTTTCTTGGCTTGCAGCGCGCCTTTGCCTTGCAGCCGGAAGCCGCCGAGGGCGCTGGCGCTTTGGGGGGTCAGCCCCAGGTGGCCGATGGCCGGGATGCCGGCGGCGACGATGGCGGCGATGCGGTCGGCCATTTCGGCCCCGCCTTCGAGCTTGATGCCGTCACAGGCGGCTTCGGCCATGAAACGGCCGGCGTTGATGACGGCCGTTTCCGAACTTGGCTGATAACTCATATACGGCATATCCCCCACCAGAAAGGCATTAGGCGAACCGCGCCGCACCGCCTGCGTGTGCCGGATCATGTCACTCATCGTCACCGGCAGCGTGCTGTCATAACCGAGCATCGTCATCCCCAGGCTGTCGCCCACCAGGATCATATCTATGCCCGCCCGTTCTTGAAAGTAGGCGGTGGGGTAATCATAGCAAGTCAACCAGGTGATGGGCTTCCCCTCAGCCACTTTCTTAAACAGCGCCGGCAGCGTTACTTTTTTACGTTCTGACATTTAGAACCTCCATACTCAGCAAATCCAAAATCTGACACGAATGGCACGAATTAAAAACTTGTTATTCGCGCCATTCGTGTCATTCGTGTCGAAAATCTCGCTTTACTTACACTTAAAAAGAAAACTGATTCATGTTTTTTTGTTGTCTTTCAAAACATGATTCGCTTATTCAGTTAATAAACATCGGCAAATCGGGCAAATTCTACAATAAAAATCTAGCTTGAATCAGGGGGGTTCGCAAGTGACAAAAGTCACTAATTCCCTAACGAAAAAGAGAGGACGGGCAGGAGAGGGGACGCTTGAATAGATGGTTATTTCAATTTAGGATTATTGGCGTGGCGTTCTTTGTCACGGCCGGTTTTCTTAGCCAGGTTTTTCTCGAAGGCGGCGGTCAAGTCCACGCCGGTCTGGTTAGCCAGGCAGATGAGGACGAATAACACGTCGGCCATTTCGTCGGCCAGGTCTACCGCTTCGTCGCTTTTTTTGAAGCTCTGGTCACCGTAGCGCCGGGACATAATCAGGGCCACTTCGCCGACTTCTTCCATGAGAACGGCCGTATTCGTCAATTCCGAATAGTAGCGCACGCCAATGGTCATAATCCAGTTGTCTACCGTCTCCTGGCATTGTTTGAGGGTCAGGTCTGTCATGGGTTGTCTCGTTTTGTAGGATAAGCGATTGAGAGAGTGGGGGATTAGGAGACTTAATCCCCCACTCTCTCAATCGCCCAATCTCCATTCCTGTGTTCACTCCGAAAGCAATTCAAAAGGGGATTGGATGATACGGCCGTTCACCCGCAGCGGCTGGTCATCCCCATCAGGAAAATCAAACTGCTCCGGCTCATCCCCATCGGCGTGGAGGACGGCAAACAGCGTTTTAGTCACCCGTTCCGCATCAATGGGAACCACAACCGCCCGGTTGATCCCCGCCGGCAGCCAGATTTCGCCAATGATTTCCCCTGCGTCGGGCGCGGCGCCGCTGCGGATGACCAGCCAGGTATCTCTATCGGCCACAACGAGGGGGACGGTAACGGCCGTTTCCTCCCCCAACACCTGATCCCGCACCGCCAGATAACTGCCCGTGTTCGTCTGGAAGGTGAAAGAGAAAGGTAAACGGCCGTGATACAATCGGGGTTCATCCGCGCTGGGGAACGTAAACTGGCCCACCGGCTCATCATCATTGTGAATGAGAATATGCAGCTTATCGGTCACGGCGCGTTCAACCACCTCCACTACAACCCGTTCGTTCAACCCATCGACCAGCGGCGCCGAGCCAATGATGCGCGCCGGTAAATCAGCCTCATCAAAATAAACCACCAACCAGCCGGGGCCGTCGCTGATGACCCGCTCCACCTCGATTTTGCCGTCTACTACCGGCTGATCCAGCACGTACACATCCGGTGGTAAAGTGACGGCAAAGGAGGCGGTGAGCGGCTGGCCGTTGACGATGACGGGCAAATCGCCATCCGGGTAATCCAGCCGGGTCAGGCGGTCGCCATCCTCCACCAGAACAGCATGAAGCGTGGGCGTGGCCTCCCGCCATTGAATGGGGATGGTCACATTTTCATTCTCTCCTTCGCGCAGGAAAACATGGCCCAGCAGCGGGCCGACTGCGCCGTCATCGTCGGCGTGAATGAGCAGCCAGCCGGGCGCGGGCGTGTAAACACTGCCCACCGTCACCAGCCCGTCGTCCATCACTTCCTGGTCGGCAATGATGATAGCCGGCAGCCTGACCTGGATGTCTACGGCAAAGCCTATGGAGACGACATCGCCGTCATCCTGGATGGGATCATCGGGGCCGGGGAATTCAAATTCGCCCGCTTCGCCCCCATCCTGGTGCAGGATGGCGACGAGGCGAGGCGTGGCCGCCAGCGGGTCAAGGGTCACGGTGATGTCGCTGCTGCTGCCGGAAGGAACGGCCGTTACCCCCAACACCTCCCCCACCTGCCCCTCATGCTGGGCGTGGATGACCAGCCAGGCCGGATCGGGGCTGATGACGCTGGCGATGGTGAGACGGCCGTCTTCTTCCAAAACCTGATCATCCACCGCAATCGCCGGGCGGATAGGCGTCGGTTCCGGCGTGGCGGTAGGCGTGGCCGGCGGTTTGGTTGGCGTAGGCGAGAAAACGGCCGTTTTCGTTGCCGTCGGCGGCGGCGGGGTCGCTTCCTCCCGCGCACAAGCAGCCAAAAACAAAACAAGCAGAATCAAGAACAAAACATGACGTTTCATCTTGAACTTTTCCAACCTCCGCATCCTCTGCGTCTTTGCGGTTAATTCTTTCACTTTACAGCCCCGGAAAACCGGTCATCGTTCCGGTCAGGTTGAAGCGGACGATGCTGACAGCGCTGAGTTCGACCAGGGCCAGAGTCAAGCTGATCAAGAGGGGAACGGCCGTTTGCCGCCAATTTTCGGCCCGCCCATCCCGCCGCAGCAAGATGAGCAAGAACACGGCATTGATGCCGCTCAACACCAGCAGCAGCCCGGCTACGCTGACCAGCGCCAGGACGTACAGAACGGTGGGATTATTGGTTAGGAGGAGGAGAACGGCCGTCAACGCCACCAGCGCCATCCCCGCCAACTCGCGCAAACTCCCCACCGGCGCGCGCCAATTCGGCCGCCGCCACAACGTCTGCGCCAGCGCCGGCAGGATAAAAATGCCCATCGCCAGCCCTGTTCCCATCCCCGTCAGCAGCCGCAGCCAGTTGCGCGGCGCATACAAATGGGGCGCATCCGGGAAAAAATAGCTGTACGAATTAACGCCGTCAATCCCCATCAATCCGATAAAACCGAGCAAAACCAGCAGCACCCGGCGCGGTGGCAACTCGCTCCACCCCAGCCGCCCGGCAAGGGAAAAAATCACAAACGCCAACGCCGCCCCCAAGTACATGCCGGTACAACGGGCGCACAGCGGGAATTGGCGGCCCACGTCCACGCCGTTAATCAAAAAAGAGTGCGACGTAATCCGGTGGCAAACCGCATACCCGGCCCAGTCCGCCCCCGCCAACACGGGGCTGCCGGCCAGGCGGCTGGCGTCTGTGACCGTATAAAAAGCCATCACCAGCAGCGCGCCAACAGCCACCAGCAGGAGCAGCCAGCGCCGCGGCTGCGGCCGCTGCCAGACATCAGAAATCAATTTATGCGCCAGATTACTTTGTGCTGTCATTTATTGTGGATAGAATAACATAGCTCTGTAAAGCGGCAAGGAAGATAAGGTGGCAGGGGGGGGCAAGGCGGCGCGGTTACTTTGCAACCCTGCCACTTTGCAACCCGCCACACAAAAAAGGAGTTCGATGTGTCCCAAAAACCAACTAACTACTATCGTCCCGACAATTTGGAGGAGGCGCTGCGCCTGCTGGCGCAACCGGATACGTTTCCCCTGGCTGGGGGAACCAAGCTGTTAGCCGGGGATGTGTCCGGCGCGGTGGTTGATTTGCAAAACCTGGGTCTAAACCGGATTGATTTGACCGCTGGTGAATTACACGCCGGCGCAACGGTCACGCTGGCGGCGCTGGCGGAATCGCTGCCGGATGGCGGGCCGGCCGACTGGCTGCGCCGGCTCATTCACCGGGCTGGGCCAAATACGGTTCGCAATGCGGCCACGCTGGGCGGAACGATTGCAGCCCGCCAGCCGGACAGCGAACTGCTGGCCGGACTGCTGGCGCTGGCGGCAGCGCTCACTTTTGATGGGTCTGGCGTCTCTTCGATGAGTCTGGCTGATTATCTGGCGGCGGGGGAACGGCCGTCGCGCCTCATCACCGCCATCACCATCCCCTGGCAGCCAGGACAGGGCCGCAGTGAGCGCGTCGCCCGCACCCCGGCCGATTACCCGATTGTGTCTGTCACCATGTGGCAGCCTCAAGAAGGGTCGCCCCGGTTGGCGGCGACAGGGATTGGGGGACGGCCGTGCCGCCTCTACGACGCTGAATCCCACTTGAAAAAGGGCATCAACGACAAAACCATTCAAGCCGCTGCCCAGGCCGCTCAGGCCGCCTGCCGCCACCCCGGTGATTTTCGCGGCAGCGCCGCATATCGGGCCGAGATGACGGCCGTTCTCACCAGGAGAGTTTGCAAGTAGGCGAATGGGCCAGGGGGCTACGAACAACTTATCAAACATGTTTGTGACGTCACTGGGCATGGCCGCGCCATGCCCCTACAATTTCGACCTGACGTAGGGGTTTGGCGTTGCCAAACCCAAAGGGGTGACAACTTGTTCGTAGACCCCTTGGCAAGCGGCAAGTTGACAATCAGGAAACCGGTTTGCCAACCTGCAAACCCTGCAAACTTGCAAACTTGCAAACTTGTCACTACGATCTAGCCACCAAGTTGGCCGGGTGATCGCGGCCCTGCACGTTCAGGGCTGAGGAAAGTCCGCACTCCATAGAGCATGGCGCCGGCTAACGGCCGGGCGGGGCGACCCGCCGGAAAGTGCAACAGAGAGGCATATTGCTGGCAACTGCTACGCAGTCACCAGCGAGGGTGAAACGGCGGTGTAAGAGACCACCGGCAGCGGCAGTAATGTCGCTGGACAGGCAAACCCCGCCAGGAGCAAGGCCAAGCAGGACGAAGGAGCTGCTCGCTCCATTTGACGTCCGGGTAGGCTGCACGAGGGCGTTAGTAATAACGCTCCCAGATAGATGATCACCGGCCATTTACACACGTATTTGGCAACAGAATGCGGCTTACAGGCCAACTTGGTAATGAGCGCTGAGTGCTGAGGTATGAGTCGACCTCATACCTCAGCACTCAGCACTCAGCACTCAACACTGGAGATCGCATGATGGTTCGCGTTTTGTTTGTCTGTTTAGGTAACATTTGCCGCTCGCCGATGGCGGAAGCGGTTTTTCAGAAGCTGGTGGATGAGGCCGGGCTGTCTGACCAGATTGCTGTGGATTCGGCGGGGACCGGTTCCTGGCATGTGGGCGAAAAGGCGCATCCGGGGACGCGGCGTATATTGGCAAAGCATGGGATTGATTATGACGGCCGTGCCCGCCAGATTCGCCGGCAAGACATCCACCCCGACACCTACCTCATCGTCATGGATCAGGACAACCACAGGGAAGTAAGCCGCCGCTACGGCGACCAACCCCGCCTGCATCGCCTGCTCTATTTCGCCAATCATCCCGACGTGCGCGATGTACCCGACCCGTACTACACAAATAATTTCGAATATGTCTACCGACTGGTTAGCGATGGCTGTCAAGGCTTGCTCGCAACCATCCGTGAACAAGAAGGGTTATAAAGGCAAGAGATAAAAAATCGACTAATTAATTCAAGGAGTTTACATGGAAAGTGAACGTGATGTAATCGTGGTAGGCGCCGGCCCAGCGGGTTCCACGACTGCTATTTTCCTGGCCCAGCAAGGGTATGATGTGTTACTTCTGGATCGACATCAATTTCCGCGCGATAAAGCGTGTGGCGATGCCGTTCCGGCCGGGGCGATTGAAATTTTGTACCGGTTGGGCATGGGCGACAAAATTGAACAAGCTGTCGAGCGCGGCGAGTTGTATCCTCTTGACAGCATGTTACTGGTTTCCCCCAAAGGATATGAACTTGATACCGCATTTAACAAAGGTAAAGAAGGGGGTGAATCATATGTAGCTCCCCGCATTTATTTTGATGCGCTGATCCAACAGCATGCGGTTGAGTCAGGAGCAGAGTTCCGTCAGGCGCAAGTGACCGGGCCTCTGTTGGAGAACGGCCGTGTCGTCGGTGTTAAGATCAAAGCCAATGGCAGCGGCGCAGAGATACGCGCCAAAGTCGTGATTGGAGCCGATGGCGTCACCTCCGCCATCGCCCGCGCTTTACGCCCGAAATCGGGCCAGCACATAGACAAGCACCGCGCCGTTGCGCTGCGGGCTTACATTGAAGACCTGGAAGAGATGCCGCATAAAGTTGAATTTTATTTTTACAACGAACTTCTTCCTGGCTACGCCTGGATTTTCCCCACCGGGCCGGGCCAGGCAAATATCGGCCTGGGGATGCGCCTGGATCAGTTTCGGTCTAAAAATCAAAGTTTGGAAGAGATGTTAAATGCTTTCCTGGCGATGCCGGCCATTAAGAAACGGCTCAAGAACGGCGGCAAACTGCGCGATATGGCCACCTGGCAGCTTAACTTTGGTTCTCAAAAAAAATTACAGTACGTTTATGATGGCGCGATATTGGTAGGAGATGCGGCCGGGTTTATTAACCCGCTTACAGGCGGCGGTATTCATAACTCCCTGGTTTCGGCCAAGCTCGCGGCTTGGACAGTACACGAGGCAATGCAAAAAGGGGATATGTCCCGGCAATCGCTGCAAGTTTACGAACAGCGCTGCCATGACGCGATGTGGAGCAGTATGACACGCTCTTATCGGTTCCAGCAATGGCTAATGCGGCTCCCGTTCCTGATTGATTTGTTAGTAAAGCGGTTGAAGGAAAACA
>JAJRYT010000066.1 GCA_024275635.1 Chloroflexota bacterium
ACTGGAAAGATGGTTTTATTATGCGCCAGCGTCCGCGCAAAAGGAGACCATTCAAGCATCTTTTAACAGATTATTGAACAGCAGCCCGTTTCATGTAGCCTTACAAGTATGTACGCGCGCGGGAATAGATGTGAAAACACCCTTGCGATTTGGCAAATATTTCCTGCAACAAATTGTTTCGCCACAGCGCCTCCTTATCAAAGATCCCATCGCGCTGCTATCCGCCGGGTGGCTGTATGAACAATTTGGCTTCCAGGTTATCTGCATGATTCGGAACCCGCTGGCTTTTGCCGGAAGCTTAAAGAAGGCTGGTTGGCAGTTTGATTTCCGAGACTTGATGGCCCAAGAAATGCTGATGCGAACGAAGTTGGCGCCGTATTATGATGAGGTGGCTGCATTTTGCCGGAAACCGGGCGATATTATTGACCAGGCTGCGCTTCTGTGGAATTTGCTTCATTTTACAATTCTAGATTACCAGAAGACATATCCATCCTGGCTTTTCGTAAAGTACGAATCGCTCGCCAGCGACTCGCTGTTGGGTTTTAGGAAAATTTTTGACTATCTTGGTTTGGCGATAGCTGACAATATCCAGGAGAGAATCAAAGCGTTTACGTCGGAAGAGAATCCGGTTGAAGCTCAAACAACCCACTACCAGCCGAGAAATGCCAGAGCCAGCTTGCACACCTGGCGGGAGCGTTTAACTTCTGAAGAAGCGGGCCGGATCATCGCCCAAACAGGCGACCTGGCCAGGAAGTTTTATGATGATTAGAATTAATTACCGGGCGCTGACGTTTTTTGATTTGTCGCAAGATGCGGCATATGTGGTACGCACTACCATGAGTGAAACCCGTCGCGCGATTTGGTAAATCGCGTATCGAATTGCCCATTCGATTTACGTAGGAGATATGTGTTTATGCCTTATGCGATGCTAACTGAACTGCCCGCGCCTCCGCCGGATAAAGAAGGGTGGCCCTGGATAGTTGAAACGCTGCCGGAACAAGGTGAAGTGGGAAACGGCCGTTCCTCTCCCCGCATCACCGTCGTTACCCCTTCATACAATCAAGGCCAATTCATTGAGGCCACCATCCGTTCCGTACTCCTGCAAAGCTACCCCAACCTGGAATACATCATCATGGACGGCGGATCACAGGATGGAACCGTAGATATTATCCGCCGGTACGAATCCTGGTTGACACAGTGGGTCAGTGAACCGGATCGCGGCCAATCTCATGCTATTAACAAGGGATTGAACCAGGGAACCGGCCAGATTTTTACCTGGCTTAATTCGGATGATATGCTGCTGCCGGGCGCGTTGTGGCGGGTCGCCGAAGCGTACCGTGCGGCCCCGGATGCGGCCGCCTGGGTGGGATCGTGTCATCTCATTCGGCCAGACGGCCGTATCATCAAAACAGTCATCCCCAGAGGTTTAGATCGAGATAGTTTGGCCGATTGGTATTATGGCGGGTTTATTTTTCAACCCTCCTGTTTCTTTGCCGCCAACGCATGGCAAGAAATTGACGGCGTTGACGAATCGCTCTATTTCGCCATGGATTTTGATTTGTGGCTGCGGCTATCGGCAATAGGCGAGTTTAAGCCAATGCCGCAAATCCTTGCCGCCGCCATCATTCACGACAGCGCCAAAACGCAAGCCCTCATACCGGAAATGCACGCCGAGACAATGGTGGTGCAGTTCAAATATGGTTACCGCGATTTGGCGTACAAACGACAGCGACGACTGCTTGATAGCACAATCAAAAACCAACAAAAAGGCCGAAAGTTACAAGCCAGAGCCAAAAGAGCCATGAGAAGATTGCGCGCCATTGGCAATAAAGAAACGCCGCATGTTCAATACGTCCAGTTCGCAGCAACAAACTCAACGCTCAATCAGACTGAAGGAAGTTAACTTCCGTTACGGTGGCAATGATATCCAAACAACTTTCTGAAGCGGCTGATAAAATGATACAGATGAGCGTCATAATCCCCACGTATAATCGGGCGTATCTTGTGGCACGCGCGATTGAAAGCGTTCTGGCTCAAACAGAACGACCGCCAGAAATAATCGTCGTTGACGATGGATCGCAAGACAACACAAGGGAACAAGTCACAGCATTTGGAAATCAAGTTTTCTATCTGCATCAACAAAACAGCGGCGCAGCGGCGGCCCGCCATGCCGGCATACAAGCCGCAGCCTCAACGTGGGCGGCGTTTTTGGATTCGGACGACTATTGGGAGCGCGATCATCTGGAACGTATGGCGCGCGCCATTACGGCAACGGAAGGACAAGCGTCCCTTTATTTTGCCGACACAATGGTTCACACCTCTTCCGGCAATGAGTCTTATTGGGAACGGCGAGGGTTCGCCATTACCGGAGAGTTTGAGATGCGTGCTGACGCAACGGATTGGGTGCTGCTGCCCGGACAGCCAATGTTGTTACAATCAAGCGTCGTCAACCGTGACGCTTACTTTGCTGCGGACGGTTTTTGGGCGTCTTTACGCAATCGAGAAGATACACATCTGTTTTACAAGTTAGGATTGAGGGCAACGGCTTGCGCTGTCGCTGGCGTTGGCGCGCATATGACGGATGACGACGCGCAAGAGAATCGCCTAACATTATCCCTGGATAAACAGCAAGGTCACACTTATCGCATTATGATGTTTAACGATTTGCTGTCGCGCGATCTAGCCCCGCCTGCGCGCCGGGAAATTCGCCGCCGGTTGGCAAGCGCCCATTTTCGACTGGCGCGTTTGCATATGATCAGGCGGAAATGGAAAACGGCCGTTTCCCACCTATGGCATAGTCTAACAATTGATCCTCAGGTAAGTCTAAAGAGAATTCGCAAAAATGAGTGAACCGCTTAAGGTATTTTATTACAACACATTTTTGCCCATGAAGTTGGGCGAGGGCATGGTATCGCGCCATTTTTTTGCCGCCGCTACCCAATTGGATGCGTGGCAGTTAACGGCCGTTCCGCCCTTCTCAATGGAACAATATTCATCGAAGAAAAACGGCCGTCCCCCCCAAAAAAACAGCATGCGCGGCAAAATCAAGCGCCTCATCCCCCCATCCCTTCGCAAAACAATCCGCAAACTCGCGTCGCCAACAAGTCCAATTCCCATCGCGCCCCAACGATACGCGCGGAAAATGACCCAGGAAATAGATGCCGCCCTGAAAGCGCACGCCCCCTTCGACGTGATGTTGCTGCACATATCGCACCAGGATTTGGAGACATTAGCGCGATTATGCCGTCGAGCGACAATCCCCATCATTTTACGCGCCCCCGGCCCACTGGCGTACCAGGCCGACCATGTGTTTAAGCGCTACATCAGCCGCCGTGACCGGCAAAATGAGCGACTTTTGTATGACGTCGCCGACGCCATCTGTGTCATTTCAGAAGATATGAAACAGTTGTTTGTGGAGGTCGGCGTCCCGGCAAAAAAAATCATTCCCGTTCCCAACGGCATTGATTTTGCCAGTTTCACACCCCAAAACAACAACCAAACGCTGACGCGAGAAGCGCTAGGGCTAGACGGCCATCCGACGGTAGGGTACGTGGGCGGATTTTGGTCGGGAAATGACATGGACACGCTCCTCCGCGCCTGGGCTAAAATCGAAACCGAACAGCCGGAAGCGCGCCTGCTCCTGGTCGGCGACGGACCGCAAAGGCAAACGTCCGAAGCGTTAAGCGTCGAATTAGGTCTAAAAAACTGCGTTTGGGTTGGACGCATCCTCCATTCTGAGGTGCCTAATTACATTTCAGCGATGGATATTGGCGTAGGGCCATACACCCAAGAAGCGTTAGCCTTCGTCTCGCCGCTGAAAGTCATCGAATATACGGCGATGGGCTTGCCCGTTGTTGCCGCACGCGGGGGACAAATTCAAGACCTTATTGAACATGGCGTGACCGGCTACACCTACAAAGCCGGCTCCGAAAAAGAAATGGCCGACGCCATATTGCAATTGCTCCAATCTCCCGATCAGGCTCAATTGATGGGACAAAAAGCGCGGCAAAGATTGAAAAGCGGCTGGCGCAATTGGGACGAAATGGCCGCAAAAATCTATTCGATTTGCGAGAATGTGACAAAATGAAAATAAAACGACCCAATATATTGCTGCTGGTCATGGATGCGGGGCGGGTTGACCGCCTCTCGTGTTATGGCTATGACCCATTGACGACGCCGAACATAGATCGCATCGCCAAAGAAGGCGTTTTGTACGAGCAAGCCATTTCGCCGGCTGTGTGGACGGTTCCCAGCCACGCCTCTCTTTTCACCGGCATGTACCCGTCGGGGCATGGATTAAAGGGGCGAAACTTGAAATTGAGGAGCGGTATTCCAACGATAGCCAGTTATTTGGGCGAGCAAGGGTATGCGACGGTCGCGTTAACGGCCAACGCGCTCATTGGCAACCCAACGGGGCTGTCTCGCGGATTCCAAACGCTTATAGACGTTCGTAATATCGTGCAAACAGATCGCGCCAACGGGTGGCAAAGGAAAGTAAACGCTTTATATCGGCGGCTCTATTACGGTCAAAATCCAAGCCAGGGTTCCTGGTTTGACAGCGGCGCCTGGCGGATAAATTTTGATATGAAACGTTGGCTGCGTTCCTGGCGTAAACAATCATTGGAACGGCCGTTTTTCATCTTTACCAATTACATGGAACCACACCTCAATTATGATCCGCCCCGCGCCTTTCGGCGTCGTTTTCTAACTCCGGCGCAAGAAAAACGGCAGCACCAAGTCAATCAAAACGCCTGGAAATATCTCAGCGGAAAAGTTAAGATAAGCGACGACGATTGGGAAATTCTAAACGGTCTGTACAACGCCGAACTAGCTTACCTGGATATGCGTATCGGGCAAGTGTACGATTTCTTGCAGCAGGAAGGGCTATTGGATGAGACGATTCTCATTATTACATCCGATCATGGAGAGAACTTGAGCGAACACGGCATGATGGATCATCAGTATTGCGTGTATGATACGTTAGCCAAAGTGCCGCTCATCATCCGTTACCCCGATTCTTTTACCGCCGGGAGCCGGGAAAAGGCGTTGGTGCAAACGATTGACCTGTTCCCCAGCATCGCCAAAATTTTAGGCGCGACAGACGACCCAGCGTTAGAATCTATCCAGGGGCAAAGTTTATTGGCGGCCGATTTGCAGGAAAACGGCCGTGACTTTGCCGTAACCGAATATCTGGCCCCCCAATTACACTCCTTCCGCCGCGAATCATTAACATTCGACAGCAAATTTACGCGCCAGCTACGCGCCATCCGTACCCAAACGCACAAATACATCTGGGCGTCAGATGGCGACCATCAACTCTACCATTTGCAAACCGATCCAGGCGAGACGCATAATGTGATTGACGACGATCCGGAAACGGCCGTCGCTCTGGCGCAACAATTAGAACAATGGATCAGCCAATACAAACGCCGGCAGCAAGATGATATGTCTATTGACGAATCCGTTGTCAATCGGTTAGAAGCGTTAGGATATATTTAACAAGCCGCTTATGACTTCCATCAAACTTTGTTTAGCGTCCCGGTTCTACCATCCAATTTATTCCGGCGGCGCCCAACGTTTTAGGCGCTATTTACCCGGCCTCCGCAACCGTAACATAAAAACCCGCGTTTTTACCGGCACGCCAACCCTCAAACGCGCCAAAGCCTTCAACACCCAAATCACCTGGCAAGACGCCTCTGTCGGCCAAATGATGCCCCTGCAAATAACAGATGACGTTCCCGTTCACCGGCTGCGGCTGCCCGATGCCGGAATGCGCCGGTCAGACATGCTGTACAGTCGTCAATTAGCCAATTTTTGCCAACAACCGATATACCGGGCTGACTTGGTTCAATTCCTCCCATTACAGCTTTGGTACGCGCCAGCTTTACTACAATTCCGCCGCAAAAAAATACCGACAGTCGCCACTTATAATTTGTTGCGGAAACGGCCGTCTCAATCAATCAACCGCTTCTTACAAGACCGCTACTGGCGATTCCCGTTTCAATTAGTTGATTGCGTCCTCGTCAATAGCAGTTTCATGCGCGAAAATCTACGCAGCGTCGGCGTAACCACGCGCATCGAAGTCATCCCCAACGGCGTCAACATCAACCATCTTCACCCCGAAAAAACAGGCCAAACCCGGCAAAAAATCCGTCATATCCTGGGCATAGATCAAGATACAAACGTTATCATCTCCGTCGGCTCCGTAGAGCCGCGCAAGGGAACCGATCTGCTGCTGGAAGCATGGAGTCATTTAGCCCAAGCAGGCCGCTCCAGCCGCCTGCTTATCGTCGGCCCCCGACCAGACCAGCAAAACCCGGCATTCGCCCAATTCCACCAAAAACTAAAAACGCTGATAGCGGCGTCGGGAGCGCCTGAGAAAGTTCACTTTGTGGGACAAGTCAACAATGTCGCCGATTATCTGCGGGCGGCCGATCTATTTGTTTTTACGTCCCGTCGGGAAGGGCTGCCCAATGTTGTCCTCGAAGCGATGGCTGCCGCTTTGCCTGTGATCATGACGCCTTTTATGGGGCTGTCTAGCGAATTGGGGCAGCCAAACCGTCATTATCGATTGACTGAACGCAATCCCCAGTTGCTAGCCGAAGCCATAAATCAACTCCTCGACAAACGGGAGTTACGCCAACAGCTAGGCGAATCAGCCCGTCAATGGGTCGAAATAGAGTTGGACGTAGAGAAAAGTCTGGATCAACTGGCCGCGCTTTATACCGAATTAGCCCGTCCCAACAAATATTCATAACCCATGTCCGATAAATTTGTCATTTTGACCACGCAGCGCAGCGGTTCAACCTGGCTGGTAGATGTATTGGATAAATGTAAAGATACGTCTGTCTATGGCGAGTTGTTCTTGCCCGAAAAAATGAGGTGGCTGGCCGGTTCTACCGATTACCCTCAGTTTTTTGAAGCGGAGGAAGGGATGGGGGGAAGACGGCCGTTTTCCATCTTTACCTACCTCAACAACCTATACCAAAAACAAGGTGCGATTGGGTTCAAACTCATGTACTCCAACCTGTACAAATACCCAGAGATATTAGCCTATCTCCTTTGGCATCGTATACAAGCCATCCATTTAATCCGCAAAAACTCATTCAACGTTCACCTATCGTCAGAAAGAGCGCGAGCGCGGGGTCAATGGCACATCACATCTGGGGAACAACCCAAACCAATACAACTCTATCTCGAACCAACCGATCTTCTGCCCCACATGAGACGGTTACAGAGAAAAACAAAAACCATACAAAACTTGCTGCGCTGGAGCCGACTGCCTCATTTAGAGATAACCTATGAAACGCTGTTGGAAAATCCGGCGCAGTTCAAACAAATATGGGACTTTTTATCATTAACCCCAGCCAATAACGCCCTGCAATCCAGCTTTTCTAAAATCAGACAAGCCAATTACGCCGCCGAAATCAGCAACTATGATGAAGTCAAAAAAATATTACAAGACTCTGAATTTGCCGCTTTAATTGATCAAGGGGACGTTTCATCTTGGTAAAAGTGACAGGCACAGGGCGCATAATTTAGAGTAAACTAAGGCCATTCGCCCTGTGCCTGCCGCTTCAGTTCAACTCATTTGAAACACACCCATTGACTAATCGCCCCTCCCAAAAAAACTGGTTTTTAATAACTAGACTCAACATAATTCTGCATAGAACGAGATAATTCGAGAAAAAGAAGGCAATCAATAAGACAATTGTCCTATTTTCAAGTACTACAAGGCTATTTAATTATTCTCCATTCTTCTTAGACTCTCATGGTGAGACAACTTGTAAAGGAGAGTACTATGTCCAAACGGCCCCCTGTAGTACACAAGTTGCCTTCTACCATCACCCCGAACTTCAAAACCAAGAAGGCGTACTTTTTAATCATATTGATAACGTTTTTGTTCCTTGCCTATGGCGCCCCCGCTCACACAACGCCCAACGCGGCAACTTACTACGTCGCCCCCAATGGCAATGATAACAACTCCGGCGCAATCGGATCTCCGTGGCGGCATATTAGCTATGCTGTAAATAATAACATCGTCAAACCCGGCGATATCGTCTACATTCGCGGCGGAATGTACCGCGAATACATCAATCAAAAAGTTTCAGGCGCGCCTGGAAATCCAATTACCTATCAAAATTACCCTGGAGAAACCCCGATCATCACCAACGGCGGAAGTTCAGGCAGTTGGCGTTGGTTAATACTCGACCAGAGCTATATTCATATTAAAGGAATGACCTTCAAAAATTACCAAAACGGAGCTATTCAGGTCAGGACAAGATATAAAAATGTTTCCAACGTTGAAATTATAGGCTGCACATTTGAAAACCAAACATCAACCAATGATGAAAGAGCCGTTCAAATCACATCATTTACCTCTGGTTATGTTGTGTCTAACATTGTGATTCAAAACAATAATTTTATCAACATAGATTCGGGCATGGGTCCCGTTCTCCAAACCGATGGCGATGTGCATAATTCAAAAATTATTGACAATACGATAATAACCGCATCGAATATCGGTATTGGCATTGCCTGCCGCCCCGATAAAGGGCAGGCGGATAACCTCTTAATCAAGGGTAACAATGTATCTGATCATGGCTCGCCGGGTAAAACTTCGGCCGGCATTTATCTGGACGGAGCCGGCAACAACATTGTTATTGAAGAAAATATCGTCCATAACGGCATACAGGGAATTAAAGTTGCTTTAGAACCGGCAGCCGCCACGATGGTGACAAGTCACATCATCGTTCGACGCAATATCCTCTACAATAACAGCCAAATAAACTTGAAGTTGGGCGCCGGAGAAACCTGTAACCGTTCTGGTGAATTGAAGGAAAGCGTAGCGGTTCATAACACAATTTTTTCCAGTATTAACAATATGACCAACGTCTATTTCGATTGCGGCCAAGACTTGCGTTGGAAAAATAACATCTTTGTCCATTTCGGGCCAAACGGCGGATTTCAATATCAGTTGCCTAAGGGAAATGTCAATACATCCACCTGGGTCATGGATAATAATTGGTTCTTAAATGGCAGCGGGGAAATTGATCATTATAAGTGGAACGGCAAGCGATATGATACGCTGGGCCGTTTTCAGGCGGTTATTGGCCAGGATATAAATTCCAATGAAGGGGATCCCCAATTTGTGGATAGCGGCAATTTCGTTTTTCAACTTGAACCCAATTCTCCCGCCCGCGATGCGAACGCCCCATTAACGCGAACTCGCAGTTCTGGCGCCGGAACGGTTATACCAGTTGATGAAGCCTGGTATTTTAGCGATGGACTTGGCTTGCAAGAGGGCGACCTTATCCGGGTGGGCGGCCTTTCCCCGGTGCGGATTACTGCTGTGGATTATACAACCGTCAAATCACGGTGAATATGCCCATTGTCTGGCTGGCAAACGCATCTGTGAATTATGATTACACAGGAAATGGGCCTGATTTGGGCGCATATGAAATTGACTCTGTCCCCGCGCCCGCATTATCTCTACAGGCTACGCCGCGCGACGGGGCGGTTCATTTGAGTTGGACTACTAACTTTGAATTGCCGACAACGGCCATAACCTGGCAAATTCAATACAATGGCCCGACAGGCAATCCCCCTTCCTCCATTGAAAATATCCCCTATACCGTTCAAGAATATTATCTCACAGGATTGACGAACTATACGCTTTATGATATGACCCTAAGCGCTTTTCTAGACGATCAACTTATCCTGACAACCTCAACGCAAGTTATGCCCACCGATATTTTTGTCTATTTGCCAATAACGCGCAAATGATCCACTATCGTTCGACAGACAAGATGCAAGATTCATCCCAGATAATAACAGGATAAATTGATTACGCTGTTAGACAGTTTATCAAATAAATTTTCCCGGAAATTGACGAGTGTATTCTTAACGATAACACTCAAGTCAGCTTCTGGGAAAATATGTTTGTAACTGATTGAGTCCGCCTAAAGGTTAAAAAAGCGTGCGAAAAATTGCTTTTTGGTTATCTGTTATCTTCATTTTTACAATTCCCTGGGAAGGCATCACAATCAAAGGACTGGGATCCGTGGCCCGTCTTGCCGGACTGCTCGCTTTCGCCGTCTGGATAAATTCCATCCTATTTACCGGAAAGATTCGTCGCCTCCACCCATTCCATCTGATTATGTTCCTGTTTGTATTATGGAACATTATCACTTTGTTTTGGACGGTTAGCGTTAATGCCACAATGACTCGCTTGCAAACCTATGTTCAATTAGTTTTGTTGGTATGGCTTATTTGGGATCTGTTTACAACCTCGGATAAGGTTAAAATAGGTCACCAGGCTTATGTTTTAGGCGCTTATGTGTCTGTTTGGAGTACTATCAGCAACTATTTGGTTGGAAAAACAACTGGAAACAGCGGCCGTTATTCCGGTTTTGGTTTTAATTCCAACGGATTAGCCATGATTCTGGTCATTGGGATTCCTATCGCCTGGCATCTGGCCGTCTCCGCCAGCGCTGATGAAAGCAAAAAGGGCAATATCCTTAGATTTATCAATTTCGGCTATGTGCCGCCGGCTATTTTCGCTATTCTTTTAACCGCCAGCCGAACGGCCGTTCTCAGCGCAATGCCCGCCTTTTGGTTTATGTTAGGATCAATCACGCGCCTCAAACCCGTTTCGCGTCTCCTGATCGCCGTCGCCGCCGTGGGCGCATTAATCTTCTTGCAGCCGCTTGTTCCCCAAACATCTATTGACCGACTAAGCACGACCAGCGATGAATTAAGCGGGGGGGATTTGAACGGCCGTACCCAATTATGGGAAATTGGCATCGCATCTTTTAAAGAACATCCCATTCTAGGCGTAGGCAGCGGTGCCTATAAATCAATAAACTCACGGAAACAAGTCGCGCATAATACATACCTCTCCGTGTTGGTTGAGACCGGACTTGTTGGGTTTCTCTTATTTGGAGGAATGCTATTTTTTGCCATCCACCAAGTTCGATACCAAGACAAGTGGATGACAGCGCTGTGGTTCACCGTTTTCCTATCTTGGGCCGTTGGCGTTTCTGCCATGACTTGGGAATACCGAAAACCCACCTGGCTAATTATGTCTCTGGTTGTAACCGGAGCTCATATACTCGTTCCACGTAACTCTTCCGAAAAAACGCCAGTCTATTCGTTAGAGTTGTCAAGTTTATCGCCTTCTAAAATGGTTACTTCAGACCAAAAACCTCTTTCCTAATATTGGAATCGGTAATCAAATAAACAGTTGATGTGTCACGGTAGTCTTGCCGTCCATTGCTATAAGGCCAATTCCGAAAAATAAATGCACAAATTCGAGCGGATTCTCGGAATTGGCTAGCGGCTTTTTCCGCACGAATTGGGTAATTTAATTTCGGAAAAAGCCTAACAAGAAAAGGGATACACGCAGATGCTTCGTTTCAATTCATACATAAAAGCCATTATAATTACCCCCAAAAACAAGACCATGTGCTAAGTGACATTTATGCGGGAAAATAAAGCACATGGAGAGAAAAATGACAACGAAAAGAACACAACATTCAGCCCAATTCAAATTCAAAGTCGCTATGGAGGCGGCGAAGG
>JAJRYT010000067.1 GCA_024275635.1 Chloroflexota bacterium
GGCGGCGGAGCCACTGTTGGAAACGGGCAATTTCGGCTAACATGGTAGCACCTCCAGGTGATATGAATTGGGGTAGAATCCGGGCTGATTCTTACCGCATCATACCACCTGGAGTGCCCTTTGGATCTAACTTAATGTAAGCCCGGAGGATGTCCCCATCATCGAAGGAAAATACGTTGGGCCAGGTTATGCCACTTTTACCAGCGAAGCGGCGGCGGCCATTCGTACGCTGGCCCGCAGCGAGGGGATTATCCTGGACCCGGTATACACGGGAAAGGCGTTTGCGGGGCTGCTGAATTTGGTGAGGAACGGCCGTTTCACCCCCAACGAAACCCTCATCTTCCTCCACACCGGCGGCCTGCCCGGACTGTGGGCCTATGCAGACCAACTCGGCACAGTTGAATCGCCAAAAGCAGAATGATACACTACCCTCAAGATGAACGATAAAGAGATCGCCCAAGAACAGGCCAAAATCCTGTTCGAGCAGGCCTACCAACATCAAATGCGGGGCGAACTGGCCGACGCCATGAATCTGTATAAACGCTCCATCGCCGTCCACCCGACGGCCGAAGCCTACACCTTCCTCGGTTGGACATACAGCATCCTACGACGGTACGATGAAGCAATTGCAGCTTGCCACCAGGCCATCGCCACCGATCCCGACTTTGGCAATCCTTATAACGACATTGGCGCTTATTTGATTGAATTAGAACGCTGGGAAGAGGCAATCCCCTGGTTAAAAAAAGCGATGGTCGCGCCCCGCTACCAGGTGCCACAGTTTCCACATATGAATCTGGGACGGGTTTATGAGCATTTAGGCGATTATCGGACGGCGCTGGCCTGCTATGACCGCGCCCTGGAAATTACGCCTTTGTACATGACAGATCGGTGGACTAAACAGTTATTGCTAGGAAAACTAAACTAGGCATGAATACGCCAACAATTTTGTAGAACGATTTGGCAAATCGCGTTACATAAAAGCGTTGCTAAAGAATATCTAGAAACATATAAAAGAGGACTTGTCTTGGTGACAAGTCCTCCTGAAATTCGGGGTAACCTTGCTTACCCTGATAGCTTAATTCTTCGGATGCGGCGAGAAAATCGCGTTATCGTGGAATAAATCATCGAACTGGTAGAAAACCTGCCCGGCAGCACGTGGCGATTCAATCGTCGCCGTCAGCGCTGCGCCCGCTTCAATCGGCGCACCGTGCGCATAAGTCAGATCAGTCAAGTAGCCCTGGCCCGGATCATTGGGATCAATGAACAAGGTGCCGTTATGGGGGCTGAGGTACAGGAAAGGCTTCCATATCGGAGTCGGCGGGATGATGTCGCCGCCATTCGGGTTGGGGTTACGCAGGAACGGAGGGAACCGCAGTGAAGTGGGGCCGGTGGGCGGGAAATTCAGCGCACCGTAGGGGTTATACTCAGCCGGGATTTCCTGGCAGAATTGGCCCAGGGGCGCATCTTGCGTGGAACACATTTGGGCCACGCCATACCCTTCCGTTAGCTGCCCGATGACCAGGCCGTTCGAACCATCCGCTTCCTGGAGCCGCTGCGAACTGGGGTTGGCCATTGACCGGCCAATGATGAACGGGGGCGGATTGAAGCGGAAGTCACCCTGGCGGGACGCAGCCGAGTATTGATACCCGGTTTGGGCGCTGCCTTCGCCGTCCGTAAAAGGTTGCAGCGAGACATTATCCTCAGCGCGGGGGAAGACGTCCTGCTGCTGAATGACGTTGAAGTGGGGGCGGAATCCCCAACCAGCGCGCCACTGCATCTCGGCCACTTTGGGCGCCCCATAAGTGGGCTTAAAGTTAAAAATCTCAAAGCTGTGGCTGCCCGCGCCGCCGATGCCGGCGATGTCATTGTGGAGCGGCGGGCCAAAGTCTACGTTGCGGTAATAGTGGGTGTGGTTGTCCAGGTTAATGACTTTCACCTGCACGGTATCACCCTGGCCAAATGAATCAATGTTGCCGCCGCCAACAGGGCCGTCGCCATACATTTCATCGTTCAGGTAAACTGTTACAAAATCATAGTTGCCGAAGTCACCCTGTTGGATACCTTCTGCGGCCAGCACGTCCCAGGCTTCGGGGGGAAGCTGGAGCTGGTTCACGCTCAAGTCTGCCCAGTCTTGCCAGACGCCGCGCGGGGCGGTGTTGTTGTCGGTCAGCATCGCCAGCACATCGGCTGAGTCTGCGCCGTTGAGGACGGCCTGGGCCACGTTATACATCTTTTTCTCCGGCGCGGCGTCGCCGACGCCGTCAAGGGATAACTGCTGGTTGCGGTAAGCATAGCTCATCCCTTCCGGTTCCAGTTCTACGTTGCCGGTATGAGCGTTGGTGATTTCAAAAACGGGCTGGAGGAATTGAACACGGCCGGGATGGGCGCGCCAACCCCAGGTGTAAATGCCGCGGAACAGGCGTACCGGCGGATAATCAACGGTCAGTTCGGTCACGGTGTCGCCATTGATCGGAATCCAGGTGGAGTCGAAGCCCTTGAAGGGGAACTTAACGCTGGTAGGCGTGTCCGTCAGGGCGGTCATGGGGGAGAAGTCCTCACGCACCAGTGAATAGATGCGGTAGTTGATGCGGAAGGTGTCGAATTTGTGGGCTTCGACGGGTACGCGCAGCAGAAAGGTGTCGGAGTCGAACTGGTCGTCGTACCAGAGCATATTGACGTCTACTTCCCAGATTTTGCGCTCTACGCCATCAATGCCGGGCGCGGTCAGGCCGGTGTCGCGTAAGGTTTTCATCTTGTACTCGCCGGGGACGTGATCGGCTACATAAGCGCCGCGATTGTAGCTGAGGAGGGCAAAGCCATCGTAGATACGGCCCTGGGTTGTGCCTAGCAGAATGGCCTGCATGTCGGCGGCAGCGGTTTGCATGGCCGTCTGGTCATTGTTACGGGCAGCGTCTTCCAAATCGTTTAGCGCCTGGGCCAGGTCGGCGTTGGGGCTGGAAACCTGGGTGATGGTCTCGCCGGTAATGCTTAGCGCGCCATCGGCGTCGGTGGCAACTACGTCACCTACGACGTTGAGCTGAACGCCGTCTTGCACCTGGTCGGTGTTGGGGACGCGCGCTTCCTGTCCGGTGAGTGCGGTCAGGACTGGCTCTAATATACCGGGATCGTTGGCGTTCTGTGCGTAAAGCACGAGCGTAGTGGTGGCTGCGAATAGGCTAATGATCAATATTAAAAACAGCAACTTACTTTTCTTGAACATAATATTAAACTCCTAAATATGTAGTTTTTGTTTCTGGTCAGGGCCAAAATCATTAAGAGTATTGTGTCGGAAGCAGCGGGTTGGGGGCAACGGGAGCAAGTCGTGAATGGCCTGGTCCCTGAGACAGGTAATTTTTCAGACTTTAGTCCGTATGGCTATCGGTCGAAACGCCGTATACTGGCCTACAGGCAAGCAGTGTTACTGTTTGTATCATGTCTTTATTCTTCTTTAAGAAGTGATTGAAACTGCTTATTTTCTCGGAAACTGCAAATTTCTGGGGAAATCGTTTGAGAAAAGTTATGTTTGCTTTTACGCGCTATACGTTGGCGCGCCAGTTTATGGTGATCAGTTTTTTAATTTTGCTGGTTTCGATGGTGATCATTGGTACCTGGGTGGGGAATCAGATTGAGCGAGGGGTGTTGGAGCGAACGGCCGTTTTCACTTCCCTTTACATTAATAGCTACGTCTCTCATTACTTGCAAGGGTTGTCTGAAAATGATTCGTTGGAACCGGAAGATATTGAGAGCTTAGACCACTTAATGTCCCAATCGGCGCTGGGGCAAGAGGTTGTGAGTTTTAAGGTATGGTCGGCTGACGGCCGTATCGTCTACAGCTCCGACCCCACCCTCATCAACCAGCAATTTGAAGACAATCCCGACCTAGCTCCTTCCTTTGCCGGCGAGGTCACTTCTGAGATCAGCGACCTGGCCGGTTCTGAAAATGTATACGAGCGGCGGTACTGGCAGGAGCTTATCGAAATCTACGCGCCCATCTGGGCGACCAACGGCGACATCATTGCTGTCTCAGAGTTTTACCAGATACCAGACGCGCTGCAGGCAGAGATACAAATGGCAAAACAGCGCAGTTGGCTGGTCGTGGGCGCGACGACATTGGCAGCTTACTTCCTTCTAGCAGGGCTTGTAGGCCGGGCCAGTAACACCATTCTGGCGCAGCAAACTGAACTCCAAGACAAAGCTACACAAAATCAACGACTGCATGACCAAGTACGACAAGCGGCTGCCCACACAACAGCCCTGAATGAACAATTTCTGCGGCGCATTTCGGCCGATTTACACGACGGTCCTGGACAAGATTTATCGTTGGCGCTCCTCCGCATCAATTCTCTGGCGAAGGGCTACGGAAATTTGCAGATTCCCAAACCAGATAACCAAAATATGGTTGATGATTTTCGCCGCGTACAAACCGCCCTCCAGTCGGCAATGACGGAACTGCGGGACATCTCGGCCGGATTGCGTTCGCCGGAAATCGAGTCTCTCTCCATCACGGAAACAATGCGTCGGGCTGTTCGTCATTACGAGCGCAAGACACGCTGCCGGGTGGCGATGAATGTGGCTGATTTGCCGGACTCTGCGCCATTGCCGGTAAAAATCGCGCTTTTCCGCATTGTGCAGGAAGCGCTCAATAATGGTTATCGCCATGCCAACGGCGCCGGCCAGTCGGTCTGGTTGGGTCGGGAGGGGGAATATTTATGCGTGGCAGTGACAGATATGGGGCCAGGGTTTGATCCGGAAAGCGTGGTGGCGAACGGCCGTCTTGGCCTCGCGGGTATGCGCGAACGAGTGAAGGCGCTTGAGGGTTACTTTACTGTAAAAAGTCGCCTTGGAGAGGGAACAACGGTGAGCGCTTTACTGCCATTAACAACACCGGAGGTAAATTATGTCTGAGGCTATTCGTATTTTGATTGCTGACGACCACCCCTTGTTCCGCGAGGGTGTGACCCACTCGCTGATCAGCGAACCCGGGTTAATGGTTGTGGGCGAGGCTGGCAGCGGGGAGGAGGCTTTTGAAATGGCAGCAGACTTGCTGCCAGATGTGCTGCTAATGGACATCACCATGCCGGGGCAAGGCGGAATTGCCGCTGTTGGCCGTATTACCGCTGCCTGCCCCACCTTACGGGTTATCATGTTGACCGTTTCTGAGGATGAGGACAACCTGATGGCGGCGCTGAAAGCAGGCGCGTCTGGTTACGTGCTAAAAGGAGTGGCGGCCGAAGACCTGGTGCGGGCGGTACGGGCAGTTGCTGCCGGTAACGTCTACATTTCACCGGGTCTGGCGGGGAGTATTCTCTTTGAGATGACTAATGAACCGCCGGATGATCCGTTGGACGAACTAACGAACCGGGAATGTGAAGTGCTGCGTCTGGTGGCTGAAGGGCTGACAAACCGGGAAATTGGCGAGCGTCTATTCTTGGCAGAAAAGACGGTTAAGCATTATATGAGCAGCATTTTGCAGAAGCTGCAAGTACGCAGCCGGGTTGAGGCGGCGCTTTTGGCACAGCGGCACGGTCTGGAAAATATAGCCCCATCAAGCCAGGGCTAAAACTGCCTGCAAGTTTACCAAGCCCCTTAAAAAAAGCGCCGAGCGGTATGCTCGGCGCTTTCGATTTACTTCTGTGGATACTTTTTCTCACCCGCCCGAATCGGGACTTTCAGCCAATTCTCAGACGGCGGCAAAGGGCAACTATATGCTGGTTGATAAGCGCAGTATGGGTTGTAGGCATAATTAAAGTCAATCTCCACCTGATTATCGGACAGCGGCTGCAAGCCAGGCCGATGATTGTCCATGTAGCGGCCAGCGCCATATGTTTCTTTACCGCTGGTTAAATCGCGGAAAGGCATGAAGAAATCGTGGCCGTGCGGATCGCTGTAAATGGTTAGAGCAGCTTCCTGACCGTCTACCACAATTGTGAACCGACCCCAGCGGCGATACGGCCGTCTATCTCCCGTACTCGTTTCCATTTCAATCAGCGACTCAGATTCGGGAAACCGTTCCACGGTAACGACAAGCGCTAAATCCTTATTCTCATCATAATAATCCAGGCCCGCAAACGCTTTCTGTTGATCCCAGGTTAAGGGGGATTGGGGGTGATGGCCCATAAAATCATCAATTTGTTGGCGTAATTCTTGTAATTGGCTCATACTGTCTACTCCTTGTCTTGAAGTAGACAACTTAAACGGGTAAAGTCTTACGTGGGAGGTAAACCTTTCATGAGCAAACAACAGCTTGCCCAAACCTGGTCACAAATAGCGGCTGATTTTGACCAAATCGGCCCGCCATTTTTCGCTCAATCGGGCCGTCTCCTCGTCACATTGGCCCAAATTAGCAAAGGGAATGATGTCCTGGATGCAGCGGCTGGTCGAGGGGCCATTCTTTTCCCGGCAGCAGCACAGGTAGGGGAAAACGGCCGTGTCGTCAGTATTGATTTGGCTGCCGGGATGGTGAACAAACTGATGGTAGGGATAAGAGATGCCGAGATGCGACAAACGGCCGTTTGCCAGATGGACGGCGAACGGTTAGCCTTTGCCGATGAGCCAGCCATCAACTCGCCAGACGGGTTACAACATGTGTTGAAACAGGCCGGATTTGACCACATCAAGATCAGGGAAGAAGTGACAGATATCGTTTACGCCAATGAAGAAACGTGGTGGGCAAACCTTTGGGCATTAGGCACGCGCACAACGCTGGAAAAGATGTCCCCGGCAGCTTTGCAAAGCTTCAAGTCAGACCTATTCCAAGCGCTCCGGGCCTTCAAACAACCAGATGGCTTCCATATTCTGATTCACACCTTATTCGCCTGTGGCGAAAAGCCCCAATAGAAGTAACCGTTCAGCCGCCAACAGACTTTTGAAGTTTTGCAGTCGAGTACACAATCACACAGAGCGTCAAAACTTCAAAAGTCTCCGGGGGGAGTGAACACTTACCAATAGAGAGTAAATGGCTAGACATAAAGATATCGAATACGGTCAAGAGCGTTTTGCGAAACTCCAGCAGATAGCCAGGGGTTCCCTACAACATCCGGCCACGCCACCCCTTGCTTTTCCCCATCCTTTGGACTCAATCCCGCAAAGGGCGAGCGAACTGCGAAGAATGAAAAAGTTTCGCTTCCAACTTCTGCACCGCTGGCTGGTGGAGCATTTTGAGCCTTGCCGGGCTGCCGATATCGGCGGCGGTAAAGGATTGCTGGCCTATTTATTGCAGGGAACTGGTTGGGAAACGGCCGTTATAGACCCTGTCCATCAATCCTTACCAGACAAATACAAAGAGATCACTACCGGTCGGCGTGTACGAATCCCAACAGCAGCCCGCGTCCGCCACATCAACCAGCCATTTAACGAGCAGATGGGGCGACATTTCGATATTCTAATAGGGATGCACGCCCACGGCTCTAACGCCAAAGTAATTGACGCTGCCGCCCGGTACGGCTGCGGTTTCGTCTTATTTCCTTGCTGTGTGATTGACGAGCCATTCTACCCCCCCATTGGCGCCTCCTGGCTGGAAAGTGTGGCCAACTACGCCGTCAGAAAAAATCAGGCCATCTACCCATTCCGGCTTAACTTCAAAGGGCAAAACATCGGCCTGTGCGCGGTGGGTAATCACGCTAAAATGCGCTACGATTAACCCCTGCCGTCCTAATCCGTGTAATTCGTGGCAGATATTGGATCTACTGAGTCTGATTTTTATCAAGCCCGGTCACACTTGTAAGCCAGATGAGCAAGAACAAAACGGCCGTTGCCAACAACGCCAACATGATCAACTTCACCAACTGCGTGGGGGCAAAAATGGCTACCAATCCAAACAACAACGCCACCGTATAATAGCCCAACACAATCCGGCGGGTAGGCAAGCCGCCATCTGACAGGCGAAAATGCAAATGCCCCCGGTCGCCATGCAGCGGACTTTGCCCCCGACGCAGGCGATCCACAATTTGCCAGGCTACGTCCAAAATAGGCACAGCCATCACCAACAGCGCCGTGGCAATCTTGGCCGGTGAAATGATAGAGAGCGTAGCCAACTGGTAACCGAGCAAATACGCCCCGGATGATCCCAGGAAAATGCGCGCCGGCGAGAAATTAAATGGCAAGAAACCCAACAAAGCCCCCGCCAGCGCCAGAGGAAATGCCGCTACCGTATATTGACCCGTTTGCAGCGCAATCTGGTAACTGTGCCAGGCAAAAATCAAGGCGGCAATCGTGCCCACCCCGGCGGCCAGGCCATCAAGCCCGTCCAGAAAATTGATGGTATTCATCATGCCTACAACCCAAAACAGAGTGAATACCCAAACCAGCAGCGGTCGCAGAATGACTAATGGCTCCTCATAGATGACAAAAAGTGTCATCGGGATTCCTGTCCACAGCGTTCCGGACGGGAGCGGGTTGGTGAACCGCTCGATGAATACGGTGTACCCCATGGCCACGGCCGTTCCCGCAAAATAAATAACAAACTGCGACCAGGGGGGCAGTTCCCGCCAATCATCCAGCAAGCCGCCGGCAAAAACGACCCATGTTCCCAGAAAAACGCCCGTCAACAATTTGAGGTCATCCGTTCCCGGCTGGGGTGGGAGAAGGGCGTATATAACGGCCGTTGCCAGCAGCAGCGCCCCCAACAATGGGACGCCGCCCAATTTAGCGATACGGCCGTAATGTTTCCGCCGCCCCCCCGGCTCGGCCACAACCCCCCAACGCAGCGACAACCGGCGCGCCAGAGGCGTTAATATCAACGAAGCGGCAAAAGCAGTAATGAAAACAGCAAAATAAGGCATAAAACAGGCGGGCGGCGTTTAGCCGGTTCCAAACTGGCGGTCGCCAGCGTCCCCCAGGCCAGGCACGATAAAACCAATATCATTCAACCGCTCATCAATTTTGGCAATGTAAATGGGCACATCCGGGTGCGCTTTTTGTAAGGCGGCGATTCCCTCCGGCGCGGCCAAAAGACCAACAAACTTGATGCGCGTAGCGCCCCAGTTTTTTAGAATATCAATCGTGGCCGAGGCTGAACCGCCTGTTGCCAACATCGGATCCAACACGAGACACACCTGTACCGTCGGCGCAGTGGGCAATTTATTGTAATACGATACCGGTTTCAGCGTCCGCTCATCCCGGTATAAACCAATGTGCCAAACTTCAGCGCCCGGCATCATCTCCCAAATGCCATTCACCATGCCCAGTCCGGCCCTCAAAACAGGTATCAGACCAATTTTGTCGGCCAATTCATGCCCGCTGGCCCTCCCCATGGGCGTTTCCACCTCAATGCCGCGCACGCCAAGATCGGCCGTTGCTTCATAACAAAGCAGCATCGCCAACTCACGAACCAATTCACGAAATTTCTTTGGTTCAGTGCTTTGCTTACGCAAAAGTGTTAATTTATGCTTTACCAATGGATGTTGCGATTCATAAACCATGATTTCCTCCAAGTATGCAAGTATGCAAGTTGCCAGTCGCTCACAATCTTTTACCGTTTCACGCTTTCCGCATATAATCCCATGCAAACCCAAGATAGGCAACCCATGATTTATGAATGATAAACCAACGCCTAAACGGCACATTTATGGACAAAAAAAAGCCGAGGATCGCGGGCTGGACGGCCTCATCCGGCCGCAGCGGTTGGATGAATTCATTGGCCAGGAACGGCTGAAGACCAATTTATCTATTTTGATTGAGGCCGCTCAGGCCAGAGAGGAACCGCTGGATCATATTTTGTTTCACGGCCCGCCGGGATTGGGTAAAACAACGCTGGCGCATGTTGTCGCCAATGAGATGAATGTCAATATTCGCATCACGGCCGGGCCGGCGATTGAACGAGCCGGCGACCTGGCGGCCATCCTCACTAACATGCGGGCCGGCGATATTTTATTTATTGACGAAGTACACCGGCTGGGCCGGGTTGTCGAGGAGATTTTGTATCCGGCGATGGAAGATTTTGTGCTGGATATTATTGTGGGCAAAGGGCCGGGGGCTAAAAACGTGCGCCTCAAACTGCCTAAGTTCACGGTGGTCGGGGCAACAACCCGACTGGCGCTGCTCACATCGCCGTTACGCGCCCGGTTTGGGGCAGCATATCGTATGGATTTTTATAAGTTGGCCGCGGTGGAGACGATTGTGGTACGCGGGGCTGGCATTCTGAATGTGCCGATTGAAGCGGAAGGAGCCGTTGAGATTGCCCGCCGTTCGCGGGGAACGCCGCGTGTGGCGCTGCGTTTGCTGCGCCGGGTAAGGGATTATGTGCAGGTAAGGGCTGAGGGGGAGATTACGGGGGAAACGGCCGTTGCCGCCCTTGACCTGTTGGAAATTGACAACCTGGGTTTGGATGACCTCGACCGCCGCGTCCTCCGCGCCATTATCGAAAAATTCGGCGGCGGGCCGGTCGGATTAGACACAATTGGCGCCTCCATCAGCGAAGAATCAGATACGATCATGGATGTGGTCGAACCTTATTTGCTGCAATTAGGCTTCCTGGAACGCACCCCACGCGGGCGCGTTGCTACCCCGCACGCTTACAAACACCTAGCCATTCCCCTAAAACCTGACGGAACACAACCAAGCCTTTTATAGCGAGGGATGAGGACTGAGGGATGAGGATGCCGGCTCATCCCTCAGTCCTCATCCCTCATTCCTGTTGACCTGTTCATCAATCGTCTCCGGTTCACGCAGCATGATATAAATCATGATGCCAATTCCGGCGGAGACGGCCATGTCGGCCACGTTGAAGACAGGCCAATTAAGGATGGGGATGTCAATAATGGGCTGGAGTAACGGCCGTAAATTCACATGCAAAAAATCCGTCACATGCCCCAGGCGAAACCGGCTGATCAAATTGCCAATCGCCCCGCCAAACAGCAACCCAAGCGTCAATCGCAGCTTGGCGCTTGGGGCCGGTGATTGGTAATTGAAATAGACCAGCCATAAGGCCACAACAACGGCTAAAACCGTAAACAGCCATTTGGCCTGTGGAAACAGCCCAAACGCCGTACCCGTGTTGGCCACGTGCGCTATTTGAAAGTAGGGATAAAGAGCCGGGAATGGCGTAATACTGGTATTGATCGGCATGCTCATTTCTATTTGCCGCTTTGTTAGCTGGTCAAGAATAATGACGACCGCACCAACCCAGACAAAAAACTGTTTGCGCCGGTAAAAGGGCATCATTTGATTAGGCTGATTTTGGCGCTCTTCCAGGATATCTGGCGCAACGCCGCTGTTCTTTGTCGCCTGGGCATTTATCGGCCGGTTTTTTTTCGGTCCGCTCATCACAGTTTCGGTTTCTTGCATATATTCGCCTTAAAAAAGCCAGTCATGAAATTCGTTAGAACCAGGGAGATCAAGGGGGTATTTTAACAGGGTACAGGCAATTCAAGCAAAAACGGCCGTCTCAACTATTCCCCTGTGCCCGAAGCGGCCGATCCGCACCGCCAGACACAGCCGACGGCGGTACGGTCACATTTCCCGCCTCGCCGCCATTGGATTCAACCGAAAACGGCGGCTCCGTCGCCTCCAAAAGAGCCATCGCTAACACTTCATCCAGATGGTTGGCCGTTACCAAATTCAAATCCTCACGGATACGATCCGGCAGCTCGGGGATGTCTTTGGCGTTTTCTTTAGGCAAGATGACCGTCTTGATACCGGCACGATGAGCCGCAATTGTCTTCGATTTAAGGCCGCCAATCGCCAGCACCTTACCGCGCAGTGTCACTTCGCCAGTCATAGCAACGTCACGGCGTACCGGGCGGCGGGTAAAGGCCGAGATAACGGCCGTTGCCAAACCAATTCCCGCGCTGGGGCCATCTTTCGGCGTCGCCCCGTCAGGCACGTGAATGTGGATATTCACTTTATCAAACAAAGCGGGTTTCAACCCCAAAGCGCGAGCATTGGCCCGCGCATAAGTCAGCGCAGCTTGGGCAGATTCGCGCATCACATCACCCAAAGAGCCGGTCAGAGTGATACGGCCGTTGCCCTCGCTCAAACTCACCTCAATCGGCAGCGTGTTGCCGCCAAAACCACTCACCGCCAAACCGGTAACAACCCCAATCTCATCCTTCTCCTCAGCCACGCCATACGTAAACTTATCAGGCCCCAAAAACTCAGCGATATCCGCTTCCGTCACGGAAAATGGGCCTGTTGCGCCGGCGGCCACCTTCACTGCCAGCTTGCGTATCACTTTGCCGATATGACGTTCCAACTGGCGCACCCCGGCTTCCCGCGTATGGTGACGGATGATCTTACGCAGCGCCGGCTCGTCCAACGCCACCTCGATCTCTTCAATACCATGCCCCCGCAACTGCTTCTTAAGCAAATACTGCTCGGCAATCGCCACTTTTTCATCTTCAATGTAGCCCAGCATCTGGATAGACTCCATCCGGTCAAACAACGGCGCGGGAATGGTGTTCAATTGGTTAGAGGTTGTAATAAAAATCACCTGGCTCAAATCAAAAGAGACTTCCAGGTAATGGTCGGCAAAACTGTGATTTTGCTCCGGGTCCAGCACTTCCAACAGCGCCGAAGAAGGATCGCCGCGCCAATCGGCGCCTACCTTATCAATCTCATCCAACACAATCACCGGATTGCGCGTCTTGGCGTCGCGTAAAGCGCGGATGATCCGCCCCGGAATGGCGCCGATATACGTGCGGCGATGGCCGCGAATCTCAGCCTCATCACGGACGCCGCCCAGGCTGATGCGTACCATCTCCCGGCCAATCGCTCGCGCCACCGAGGTGGCAATGGATGTTTTACCCACACCGGGAGGGCCGTTCAAATTGATGATAGCGCCGCGCATCTTCGTACCGGCTAATTTGCGTACCGCCACATACTCCACAATGCGATCCTTCACATCATCCAGGCCATAATGATCTTCATCCAAAACCTGGCGCACATGAACCACGTCCAGGTTATCCTCGGTCATCTTGTTCCAGGGCAGTTCAACTAACCATTCCAGATAAGTCCGAATGACGCTGGCCTCAGCCGACTGCTGACCCTGGTATTCCAACCGTTTCAACTCGTTGAGCGCTCGTTCATTGACTTCATTGGGCATTTCGGCCGCGGCGATTTTTTGCCGTAGTTCTTCAATGAGATCGTTGCCATCCTCCCCCAACTCTTTGCGAATAGCCCGCATTTGTTCCCGCAGCATGTAATCGCGCTGCGCTTTTTCGGCGCTTTCGCGGGCATCTGTCTGGATTTTCTGGCGGACTTTGGCGATCTTTAATTCTTGTTGGAGATATTCCAGGATGATGTTGAGCCGTTTGATGCCGCTCGTCGTTGTCAGCAGATCCAATTCCAGACCAAAGGGGACATTCAGTAAACCGGCTACATAATCGGCCAGTTCGCCAGGCGTAGACTTGCTGCGGGTAGTGGCCATGACTTGTTGATTGGATTCGCCCAGGGTGTCGGCATATTGTTCGAGGTAGGCGATGGTTTGGATAACGGCCGTTTCCCCGCCTGTTTCCGGTTCTACTTCCAATTCTACATAGCGCCCCTGCAAATAAGGTTCAGTAACGCCCAATCCCTTAAAGTTCACCCGGCGATGCAGTTCCACCAGCATCTGCACCCCGACATGCGGCGCGCGCAGCACGTCGCGTACAGTGGCTAAAATACCAATGGGAACCAGATCATCATCACCAGGGAGTTCAACCTCAGCATCATATTGGACAAGGATCAGCAGTTGGCCGCCTTGTTCAACGGCAGCCTGAGCGGCGGCCAATGAACGCCGCCGGCCAATAGAAATCGTTGTTGTGATACCAGGGAAAACCGCGCCGCCGCGTAAAGGTACGGCCGGAATCTGGGTTAGCACAGGGGTATCGCTCATATTGAATCCTTTACAACCGCTTGATGTTTTATCGCCATTAAACCTGACAAGGTATCGGGACAATCCTCCGGGAGACTTTAGCAATGGTCAGGCTCGTAGCCCTAACCTCCCAGAGGTTCCCCGTTTATTGAGATGTTACCTGATAAGGTATAGCCGGACTGCATCTTTTCATAAACTGTTATCTTTTTTATCAACAGTAATTTTTGACCAAGTTTGGCCTGTCCAGGCTCAAGGGTTGTGACTAAATTTAGTATGCCTAATGCCCCATTACAAAACAATAGGCCATTGGTATTTTATACAACCCTGTCAACTGCACCATAGCGCTGCGTCAGAACCGCGTTAGAAATTGGACGGCCGTTCGAGCATGAACAGGGGCACAAAAACAGCAAAGAAGATACGCCATGGCGCCATTCTGACCTATGCAGAACGACTAACCCTGCCGGAGGTTAGTCTGAAGAAATCAGGTGATCACTCGTGAACCTTCGGGAGGGCGTTTTGTAGTTACATTTTTAAGATAATTGGCCTGTATCCCGGAAGTGACGCATCTTCCCTAAGGCCATAAAAATCGCCCCCAATGCCGTGAAGAAAGCCATGGCAATTTTGGTCGAGTCTACAATTGGCTCGACATGAACGCCGTTGGGGCCAATCGAAATGGCGGCAACCGGGCGGGCCGCCGCTGTTCCGCCACCGCGACCACCACCGCCGCCGCCAGGAGTCGAAACTGGTTCTTCGCCCTCGCGCCCACCCGGCCCAATGCCAACCCCGCCGCCGTATCCTGCCCCAAAAACGGCCGTTACCTCTGATGCCGTAATGAGTGTGTAATCACCAGAAGTGACCGGTGGGCTAAAAACGGCCGTTGGCTTTGCCGCCTCAAATAATTTCTCCAACAACTCATTGGCCTTTTTCTGCGTGGGTGTTGATTCCATAATTAGTTTATTCAATTCATCATTCATTTCCTAACTCCATTTTTGCTAAAAGACGAGCGGGGAACGGGCGAGTCGCCTACTTGCCTACTTTCTACGCCAGGATAGAATGGTAACTGCCGTCGCCACACCCGCCATCATCAATACAAACACGCTCGTTTTGTCCACAATGGGAATACGTTGGGAACGGCCGTCCCCTTCCACTAACGCCACTACCGGACGATTCCACACAAATCCGCCAAACGGTAAACGAACCGACAGCACACGCGACTGTGGCGTAACCGTCAAACCGCCAACCGAAACCGATTTACCGTTCAATAACTGATTTTGAAAAACTCGTTTACTCATTTCATAATCCATCCTCTGTATTTCAATCCCGCGCGGCCGGGAAAATTAGTTACCGCTTCAGGCCATCTGCTTCACCATTAAGCATATCGGCGGCATGCCCGCCATTGGACATACTGTAACATAGTTCAAAGTTATTAAACCAGGGAGACTACCGGTTTTCTAGCTTGGATGAAAACGCCATCTTACTAAAATGAGGCGCTTTTGTTTGTTTTGCCGCAGCGTAACTGTACAGGTCTCTGTCATTTCGACGAGCGGAGCGAGGAGAAATCTTTGTTGCCTCATGTGATAAGAAAGATTTCTCCCTTCGGTTCGAAATGACACCTATGCAGTTACAAAATGTCACCGAAGAATAGAATCATGACACAGGAAACCGGGAAATTGATATGATTGCAGAAGTAAGTAAGTTTTTGCTCATTCCAGGGCTGATTTATTTGGGCATAACGGCCGTTCTCATCACTACCAATCGCCCCACGACCATAACAACAGAGGGTGGATTGGATTTTGCGGCGTTAACGGCCGTTTCCTACCAAACCCTCCCCAACCTGCAACCCTACACCGCCCACGACGGCGTACAGCTTCAGTACCGTCTGTATCCAAGTGCCGCGGAGGCTAACAAAGCGATCATCCTGCTACACGGCTCTGGTTGGCACAGTATGCAGTTTCACCCGCTGGCTGAACACCTCAGCCAGAATGGGCTGACTCACGTCATCACCCCCGATTTGCGAGGGCATGGCTTTACCCCCGCGCGGCGCGGCGACGTGGCGTACATCGGGCAACTGGAAGACGACTTAGCCGACTTGATTGGCGTGGTAAAAGCGCAATTTCCCAGCGCAATGGTCATCGGCGGCGGTCACTCCTCCGGCGGCGGGTTGGCGATCCGCTTTGCCGGCGGCGAGCATGGCGCGATGGCCGATGCCTACCTGCTGCTGGCTCCGTTTCTAGAATATAACGCGCCAACCACTCGTCCCAATTCTGGGGACTGGGCACGGCCGTTATCCCGCCGCATCGCTGGTCTGACCATGCTCAACAACATTGGCATCCGCTGGTTCAATCACCTCGCCGTCATCCAGTTCAACATGCTGCAAGCTGTATTGGATAGCCCATTAGGCAACAGTGCGACAACAGCGTACAGCTACCGATTGAACACCTCATATGCGCCGCGTTCGAATGACGGCCGTGATTTAACCGCCATGCAGCAGCCCTTCTTGCTGGTTGCGGGAATGGCCGATCAGTCCTTCATGACCGAACAGTACGAACCGACCATCTCGGCACACACCAGCGCCGGAACCTACACCTTGCTGCCCGATGTCGGCCACATCGACCTGCTCACCACATCGAAAATTGAACCGATTTTGACAGGGTGGTTGATGAATTTGGATTGAGGGAATAAGAAACGGCCGTTTACCCCACCCTTAGTTGCAGCTATCATTCGCCTGCACTAGTTCTGAACATGAGCCGAAATCTTTCTTAATCGCATGAGGCGGCCAAGATTTCTCCTCGCTCCGCTCGTCGAAATGACAAAGACCTATACAGTTACCTTTAATCTTCAATCCTCAATCTTTTTTCTGCCGAAAATAGCCATCCCTCTCATTTTATGCTATGCTCCCCATCGTATCAGACTGACCAGTCGGTCGTAAAGAAAAAGCAGGCAAGCGGCAAGTAGGCAAGTACACAGCAGCCCGCACACCTGCAAACTCGCAAACCGAGGATTCTATGGACGACACAACAACGACACGCGATCCGCAAAACACAAAAGGTCGTATCTTAGACGCGGCCTTAAACATTTTTTCACACAAAGGCTACCACGACACGCGTCTGGATGAAATCGTGGAAGAATCACATACTTCCAAGGGAGCCATCTACTTCCACTTCCCCAACAAAGAGCGGCTGTTCATCGCCCTGGTAGACCAGTTTGCCGACTTGTTGGAGCGGCGGGTGACGGAGGCCATTCAGGAAGAAACAGGCATGAAGCGCGTTAGTCTGGCGCTGGAGACGGTCATCGCCACCTTCGGCAAGTACCGCCGCCCGGCCAAAATTTTGCTGGTGCAGGCAGTGGGGCTGGGCGCAATTTTCGAGGAGAAGCGCAACGAGGTGAATGACCGCTTTGCCAACCTGATTGCCGGTTATTTGCAGGAAGCAATTAACCTGGGCGACATTTCGCCGGTGGATATGGAAGTTGTTTCTTACGCCTGGATGGGTGCGATCTACAACGTCATCATTCGCTGGGTATACACCGGCGAACCGGCGCCGCAGCGAATTTTGGACGCGCTGCTGCCGGCGCTGTTGAAGAGTGTGGGTTATGGAGAGTAAGAGACTAGAGACTGAGAGACTAGAGACCGAGAGACTGGAGGCTGGAGATTGGGAGACTAACGCTAATCTCCAGTCTCCAGTCTCAAATCTCCATCGGTTAGTCAGCTACAGCCAGCCCGCCCCTGGCCTCTCGGTGATGGATTTTCTGGCACAGGCGCGAGGGAGTGAACGGTTTTTCTGGGAGGATGTGCGCGACGGAATTGTGTTTGCCGGATTTGGCACGGCCGTTAACCTATATGCGTGGGGTGAAAACCGCTTCCAATCCATCCAGCAGCAGGCCCGCGCCCTCTTCGCTGACGCCGTCCTGCTCAACCAAACCAACCCGTTGGCTGCGCCGCGCCTGTTCGGCGGCTTCGCCTTCCGCGATGATTTTGTGCCGGAGAACGCCTGGGCCGCCTTCCAACCGGCACATTTCAGCCTGCCCCACTATCAACTTGTCCAGGTCGGCGGCGCTGCCTGGCTAACAATTAACGCCTTCATCCCCAAAGAGGAAGAGCCGGCAGCGAGTTTGCCGGTCTTGCAGGAGGCATTGGCGGCGCGTTATGCGGCGTTGGCCGAAGAGCTGAGGAGCGGAGGAGCGGGGGAACGGTTTCCCTGGCCCCCCGGCCCCCTTCCCCAACTCAATTATCCGATGTCATTCGAAACCTGGGCGGAGAAGATAGAAACGGCCGTTCACCAAATCCAAACCACCCTGCTCAAAAAAGTGGTGCTGGCGCGGGTGTGCGAACTCCGCTTCCGGGGGCGGGTGGATGTGGACGGCGCGTTGGTCTATCTAAACAAGCGATACAACGACAGCTACCGCTTCCTGTTCGAGCCGCGGCCGCACCACGCCTTCTTCGGAGCCACGCCGGAACTGCTGGCGAAAGTGGAAGGGGAAACGCTAACCAGCATGGCGTTGGCCGGTTACATCCGCCGCAGCAGTGACCCAACCGAGGACGCCGCCCTGGGCCAGCAGCTGCTCACCAGCGCCAAAGACCGGCACGAGCATGATTTAGTAGTCATGTCCATCCTGGAACGGCTGGCCCCTCTCACCAAACAGTTGGAAATTGCCCCTCAGCCAGGCGTGTACAAACTGCACAACATTCAACATTTATTTACGCCGGTGCGCGGCCGTTTACTCCAACCAGACGGCATTTTGCCTATCGCTAAACTGCTCCATCCCACCCCGGCGCTGGGCGGCTCCCCGCGCTCGCTCGCCATATCGGCCATCCGGGAGGCGGAGCCGGTGCCGCGAGGCTGGTATGGCGCGCCCGTCGGCTGGATTGATGTCAATCTGGACGGCGCGTTTGTTGTCGCCATTCGATCGGCAGTAGCGCAGGAGAAACGCGCCTGGCTGTACGCCGGGGCGGGCATTGTGGCGGATTCGGAAGCGGAGAAAGAGTGGGAGGAGACAGGGTTGAAGTTTAAGCCGATGTTGGAAGCGCTGGGAAAAATGAATAATGAATAATGAATTGTGAATGAGGCGGCGGATGGCGAAAGGGGATGACATTCAGGAACAGCTGGTGAATTTTGCGGTCAGGATTGTTCGGTTAAGCGACAATTTGCCTAAATCCCGTTCGGGGAATCATATTGTCGGGCAGTTGTTGAGGAGCGGAACAGCGCCGGCGGCCCATTATGCCGAAGCCAGAAGCGCGGAAAGCCCCAAAGATTTTCAGCACAAAAGGAACCAAAACGTTAGATGACCATGCCCATTCACAATTCACAATTCACAATTCGTTATTCATTATTAAAAAATCCCAACACCCGCTGGGCCTGGGAATTTGTCAGTGCGTTGGCCCAAGCTGGCCTGACGGCCGTTTCCATCGCCCCCGGCTCCCGCTCCACCCCATTAACTTTAGCCTTCCACGCCCACCCGGACATCACCGTGTACCCCCACCTGGATGAGCGGAGCGCGGGCTTTTTTGCATTGGGGATGGCATTGGCGCGTGATAAGCCGACGGCGCTGGTCTGTTCGTCAGGTACGGCCGTTGCCAACCTCCTGCCCGCCCTCATCGAAGCCAAAATGTCCCATGTCCCCCTGCTGGCGCTAACGGCCGACCGCCCCCACGAACTGCGCCACAGCGGCGCCAATCAAACGATTGACCAGGTTAAAATTTACGGCGACCAGGTGTTGTGGAGCGTGGATATGCCCGTCCCGCACAGCGACGCCCCGGAAGTCATCCTGCGCCACGTGCAAACCCTGGCCGCCCGCGCCTACGCCACAGCCAACGGCATCACGAAGGGGCCGGTGCATGTGAATTTTCCGTTTCGCAAGCCGTTGCAGCCCGTAGACCGTGAACCGTTGTCCGTGAACCGTGAACCGTTGGATGAACACGGAACACGGATTACGGAACACGGAACACGGATTACGGAACACGGATTACGGAACACGGATTACGGAATACGCATCCAACACGGCCGTCTCCTCCCCACCAACGCGCAATTGGCCGAATTAACGGCCGTCATCTCCCAACACCCACGCGGCCTCATCGTCTGCGGGCCGCGCTGTCCCGGCGGAGAGTTTGCAACGGCCGTTATCACCCTGGCAGCAAAAATCGGCTGGCCGATCCTGGCCGATCCCCTCTCCGGCGTGCGATTTAGTGGAGAGACTAGAGACTGGAGGCTGGAGAGTACAGACCAGGAATCACCAATCACCAATCCCCAGCCCCCAGTCCCCATCATCGGCGGCTACGAAACCTTCCTGCAAGCCAAACTAGACTGGCCGGAACCGCAAGTCACCCTCCGCTTTGGCGCAACGCCCACGTCCAAATGGCTGAATGCTTATTTGGGCCGTATCCGCCCGGCGCACCGCATCCACATCCGCGCCAACGGCGTCTGGGCCGACGACAGCCACCGCACCACATGGTTTTTGCAGGCCAATGAGACGGCCGTTTGCCAGGAATTAGTGCAGCGGCTGTCCAAACAAACGATTCGGGAATGGGAAACGGCCGTGCGGGCCACGGAAGCGGCCGTCTGGCGCAAATTAGAAGCCGCGCTGCAAGATGTTTATTTCGATGGCGCGATTGTGTATGACGTGGTGAACGCCCTGCCCAACGACAGCGTGCTGTTCATGGGCAACAGCCTGTCCGTGCGCCATCTGGATCAGTTTGGGCGGCCGTCTGCCAAACGCATCCGGGTCTTCGCTAACCGGGGCGCATCAGGCATAGATGGCAACCTCTCTACTGCCCTGGGCATTGCTGCCGCCACCGGCAAACCGGTAACGGCCGTTCTCGGCGACATCACCTTTTACCACGACATGAACGGCCTGTTACCAATTACCAATTACCAATTACCAATTACCATCATCGTTATCAACAACAACGGTGGCGGCATCTTCCGGCGGCTGCCCATCAGCCAGCATGAACCGCCCTTCACCGAGATGTTCCTGACCCCACACGGGCTGGAATTTGAACACGCCGCCCGGCTGTATGGCCTTGATTATATTCGTGTGGATAACCGGGCAGCTTTTGGCGCGGCCATCTCCCAACCCGCTATGTCCCCACGATTGATTGAAGTGGTAACGGACGGCCGTTCCGACCACAAAATACGGCTGGAAATTCTATCGAAGATTGAAAATTGATGGCTCTTTGGGAATTCGTGTGATTTTTACCGTAGGGGACGCCCCTACAAATCCCATCGCTCACGGGAATTCCTGAAGACCCAAATTGATATAGACCGGTAAAAAAAGCAGACCAGAAACTGGTCTGCTTTTTTATTTGTGGGCCAAGATTAGTTCAATCTGCCAGATTGAACCAATCTTAAAACAGGCTATTGATTTCCAGATGTTTACTAATTCCTCATGATGGACGGCAGATAAAGCACGTAAGTACAGCCTTGTGTTGCTTCTACGTTTATCCAATTGACAGCCACATTGCCCAGGGAGTCTGTCGCTTCTACCCGCACCTTGTACGTGCCGCAGACATCATAACTGTGTCCGGCAGTATCGCTGGTGTATGGTCCGGCATACGGGCTGCCGTCGCCAAAATCCCAACGATAGCTGACGCCAATTGTACTGGTGATATTAGATGTCAGCGTTGCCGAGAATACCGTCGCCTGGTTTGTGTCTGTGTAGGTGTTGCTGATGTTCGTGATGGAAACGGCCGGTTCATCCATCGCCCAGTCCATAAACAAACCGATCAGGTCGGCGCGACTGGTGAAGCCCAACAAGCCGTCGTTAACTCCTTCCAACCCAAACGAGGTGTAGATGGAACGGCCGTAATACGATACGCCCTGAGATTCTAGCGAAGGTTGGTTGCGATGCGCCATGCCAACGACCCCATCTTCCATATTGCTGCCGGGGTAGGCGAGGAGCGCCGTGTAGGCAGCGGCCAGTTCAGGCGAATCTGGTTCATTGTAAGGCACAGTTTTTAACTCGTCTATGTAATTCTGGTTGCCGGCGCCGTCGCCGTTCACCGCCGCGTCTATTTGCCCGCGCAGTTCGCCGGATACTATGGCTGCCGTATGTACATTCACGTAAAGGCCGCCGGCAAGCATCTGCGCCTGCTGGTCGTCTGTCAACGTGACCGAGCCGTTAAAGCTATACGGCGTTGTGATGAGCGTTGACGTTGTGAATGGCGCAATGCTGAAGAGTATCGGGCCGTTTGTGCCGACGGTACCGCTGTGAATGTGCGCGGCCGTTAACGTCATCGGAGCAGTGGGCGTAATTTCAACACTGTAATGAAGCGTATTACTTACAATGTCATAAGAGGAATCAACTATGCCATAATTTAAAGTCGCCACTGGAGGAACCGCATTCGTTCCCAACAAGTCGGCGCTGTTCTCATTATGGCCGCGCAAACTTAAAGCGACGCCGCCAAAATCTGCCGGCGCATCGGCATAAGCAGTGACCGGAGCAGTAGGCAAGTTATTCCCGGTCAGGCTGTCTTGCAGCCAATTACCGCCCAATGTGCTGTTATAGAAGAACGTGCCGTTATCGGTGACGGCAGAAGCCAGAACCGCCGCCATATCCTGCCCCATGGCAATGAGGATACCGCCGTTGTTGGCATACTCATTCAACACGTCCATGTCAATGCCAGTCAACGGGGTCGCCACCGTAAAGTAGCCGTTCGAGATATAGTTATCGCCGGTGAAGTAGATAATCGCTTTGTACTTGACCAGCTCCGCCATATCCGGCAGTGACTGTGGTTGAGTGAAGTACATATCAGCGTTATACACGTCATAAGTCAGCCCCAGTGTATCCAATGTCTGTGTGTAATAGCTGAGATAATCGGGATAGCCTAACAGGAAGCTGAAGTCATTCTGGATAATCAGAATGTCGGCCGTGCCCGGCGCGGCCGTGACGCGCGCCCAGGCCGGCATATGGGCGTTGTGCCCGTTATTGCCGATAAGGAGAACATAACCCTGATTATCGCCCAGACCTAGACTGGAAGCGGCGTCAAACGTGACCGTGAACTGCTTGGTCTCGCCCGGATTTAACGTGATGGGCGTCGTGATGATTGTGAAGCCGGTCAACGTCGTCGTTTGAGTAATGGCAAAGCCATTGCCGGTGAAGAGCGTGCTGGGCGTGTATGTTTCTGTGGCTGTTGCCACGCTGGTAACGGAGACGGTGATGGTGGCGGAACCCGTTTTGTCAACCAGGCCAAAGCTCAGGCTGGGCGGATCCAGGGTGACGCCAGGATCATAGGCATGGGTCAAGTCCAAACGGCCGGCGCCCATGTCCAACGGCTGCGCGGGGCGGCCATCGTAATTGTAGACGTCGGTGTATTTAGCGGTGGACATCAAGGCTGATTTGATTTGGGCGTTCGTCCAACTCGGGTGAATCTGGCGCAGCAGAACGGCCGCCCCGGCCACATGCGGGCTGGCCATAGAGGTGCCGGAAGCCTGCCCGTATCCCAGATGCTGGGCTTCGCCGGCTGCGCCAGGAGCGTACCCTTGCGCCAGGATATTGACGCCGGGAGCGGCAATATCTGGTTTGAGAGTCATGGCGGCGCTGGGGCCACGGCTGCTAAAGTCAACGATACGATCTGCGGTATTTCCTGCCTGGAAAGCGTGGGTATCAACTTCGAGCGTGGAGGCTGCGCCATGTTGGTCGTACCAGTCCACAACGCCCAGGCCGTTCGTGTGTCCAATGAAAATGGAGGGGATGGTAACGCTGTCGCCACTTGTGCCAGTCGCCATTGAGACGAGGCTATCGCCGCCGCTGGCATGATTGTAAATGACAACGAACGTTGCCCCGGCGTTTTCGGCGTTCAGAACTTTGGCGCCAAATTCGCAGGAGCCGCGGCTGATAACGGCCGCCATGCCGGTGAATGTGCCTGCAGGCCAGGCGCTGCACCCTTCAAAATTCGATGCGTTTACGCTGATCGCTGTTTTGTAAGTATAGCTGACTGCTGTGCCCACAGGCAGGGGATCGCCAAAAGTGGCTGGAGCGTATGAAAGCCCTTGCAGCGTGGCGCTGATCGGTTCCGGCAGGGTGATGTTGAGCCGGCCGGAGGCGAGGGCGCCGCCTGTGGTGCTGGCAGCGACGTTGATATATTCATCTGAAGGATGGTCGCCGGTACCGGGGCCGGGACCAGAATTGCCCGCCGCCATACTGACAAAGACGCCGGCGTTATAGGTGTTGATAAGCGCTTGGTCTAACGGGTCAAATTCGCCGCCGACGCTGCCGGGCCCGCCGCCCCAAGAGTTATTGAGGACGTTGGCGCCATCGGCCACGATGTCTTCCAGAGCGGCGATACCTTCGACGGTGTAGAAGGAGCCGTCGCCGCTGACGCTGTTGTAGAAGACGCGGTAGCTCATCGCCCAGGCAGCCGGGGCTACGCCGCTGATGGATTCGTCCAGGCCCAGGTAATTGGCGGTAACGGGATTGCCAACGGCCGTTGATCCAGTGTGGGTGCCGTGTGAAGTGCCGTTTGTGCCCGGCCAGGTATTCTCGTCGCCAAGCGCCGGGGGGTCCCAGGCGCGAAAATAGGCGCGGGAAGCGATGATTTTGCCATTGTTGTTGGCCGAGTCGCCTAGCCCGCCGGCCGGCCAGCCGGCCGGGTAGCTGTAGCCGGTCCCGTCGAACATGGCTGCGTCGTGGTGCAGGCCGCCATCCATCGAAGCGAACTTGACGCCGGCGCCGCCATTGGCCTGACCGCCAACCTGATCCCAGGCAGCCTGCGCGTTGATGATGGGCAGACTGGCGTACAGGTCGGATTCATGGGCAAAGTCAAGGAAAACAGCTTTAACGCCGGGCATCGCTTCTAGTTTTTTGCGGGCGCTTGCCAGATTCCCTGTGCCGACATCTATGGCAACAGCATTGAGTACAATCTGGTAGGTTGCTTCCACGGCGTTGCCGTTTTCGTTAATGTAAGTAGCAACGGCCGCGTTTGGTAACGCGCGTGTCACCTGGTTTATGAACGTCGCCTGTTCCGCCTGGAGTTGCGAAATATACGCCTGGGCGGATGGGGAGGCGAGGGCATTTTGCTTGTTGACGGCCGTGCGCGAGAAACTGTCCAACTCAGCCAGCGCCGGCGATTCCAACTGTACAATCAAACGATGGGACGTTTTCAACTGCGTGGTTGCTGCCACTGCATCGGTGTCGGGGATATCCAGGGTAGACGCACTGGCAAGCGGCAATAAAACTGCCATAATGAGGGCCATTACAAAAAGCAGTACTGTAGCATACCGTTTGGTTTGATTTTTACCTAAAAAAGACATATTGTGTGACTCCTTTTTTTATCTCCTGTCTTTCGATAATAAATGAGACAAAAAACAAAAATCAAGTCTATTTTAACGATTTTTGTAGTGAACAAGAGAATCAATTACAAGTTATGTCAATAATTCGCCCCATTTGCTGTCATGCCTATTTTATCAGGTGAATCACCGATTCCATATATGGGAATTCTGGATAATTTTTCCCCATATATGGTGGTTTGTAAATTTTGAAAGGCGTTCATTTTATTGTCGAAAGATAAACTATCTGGAACTAATGTCAATATGCGCTAAAATCAGAAAATCAGGTATTTATCATCGTTGACCTCTTTGTTCTAATGACCGAGGGTTTAATAATTTACGAGAGATTGGAGACTGGAGATTAATCCAGTCTCCAGTCTCTGTTCGGTTGCGTAGGTTATTTACTTCTCGTTCCTAAGATTGTACGGGGCTGGCGCTACTATCAGCCATTTATGGTATGCATCACCTCCTGCCCTGAAAATTATGAAGGATGAATTATGAACTTTTATCCTTCGTAGTACGCCGCAGCACACAGTGTCTCCTGCGAAAGAAGGGACTTTCCATTTTCCAGCAGGCGGCAATTTTATCAATTTATTCGCGCTTCGCCATACATTAGAATTATTGCGAACAGATCAGGGGAGCGTCTCCTGATGAATGTTGCGGATTTGTTCGTACACAGGTTCGCCGTAACGGCTTTAGCCGTTCAGACTGTTGAAGCGTGTAGCACAGCTTGGTGCAAGTTCTTGTGCGGTATTCCGCAGCGCGATTTAGAAAATCGCGTCTGAACGATTTGGAAATTTGTTCTACGAAATCGCCCACGTATTTACGCCAGCGTGTAGTAGTTACAATCAAAGGAGTGATTATGACCAACTGGCAAACCGTTAGAGAATACAGTGACATTACCTACCAAAAGGCGGACGGCATGGCCCGCATCGCCTTCAACCGGCCCGAAGTGCGCAATGCCTTCCGACCACAAACGATTGACGAGATGATAGACGCCTTCCGCCACGTGTGGATGGATCAAGAGGTAGGCGTCATCCTGCTCACCGGCAACGGCCCTTCGCCCAAAGACGGCGTTCACGCCTTCTGCGCCGGGGGCGACCAGCGTGTGCGCGGGCATGGCGGCTACGTGGGCGGCGACCGGGTCCCCCGGCTTAATGTGCTGGAATTGCAGCGCATCATCCGCACCATGCCCAAAGTCGTCATCGCTTTGGTCAACGGCTACGCCATCGGCGGTGGCCACGTCTTGCACGTCGTTTGCGACCTGAGTTTGGCCAGCGAAAACGCCATCTTCGGCCAGACCGGCCCCATCGTAGGCAGCTTTGACGCCGGATACGGCTCGGCGACGCTGGCGCGCATCGTGGGGCAGAAGAAGGCGCGCGAAATCTGGTATCTCTGCCGCCAGTATACGGCCAGAGAGGCGGAAGTGATGGGGATGGTGAACAAGGTTGTGCCGACGGTGGCCGATTTGGAAGCTGAGGGCGTCATCTGGGCGCAGGAAATTCTGTCCAAAAGCCCCATCGCCATCCGCTTCCTCAAGGCGGCGATGAATGCCGACATGGACGGGCAGACGGGCTTGCAAGTGCTGGCGGGCGATTCGACGATGTTGTTTTACATGACGGAAGAAGGATCGGAAGGAAAGAATGCGTTTTTGGACGGCCGTCAGCCGGATTTCAGCAAGTTTCCGAGACGGCCGTGACAAAAGGATGAATTCGGAATGATGCGTGATGTATGGGCGTTTATTCCTAATTCATCATGCATCATTCATCATTTCAAATGGATTGGTTAAAAGCACGAGCGGCAGCCAGCCCGCAGAAGATGGCACTGATTATTGGCGAGGAATCGTGGACGTATGCTGAGTTAGATGGGATGGCGGCGGGAACGGCCGCTGCCCTCCTCAATCACGGCATCCAACCCGGCGACACCGTAGCCGCCCTCCTGACCAATTCGCTGGAATACGTCTGTCTGATTCACGCCCTGGCGCGAATTGGCGCAGTATTGGTTCCACTCAACACCCGCCTAACCGCAAAAGAAATTCGGTGGCAAGTAAAACACATCGGTTGCAAATGGATAGTTACAGCTAAGAAAATTGAAGAAATAATGAATTGTGAACAATTAATAATGAATAATGAATGGTTGCAGCCCCGCGATTCATTCACAATTCACAATTCACAATTCACAATTCATTATTCCCAGGCCATCGTCTTCACCTCCGGCACGTCCGGCCAGCCCAAAGGGGCGATGATCACCTTTGCCAACCATTTTTGGAGCGCGACAGCCAGCGCTTACCGGCTGGGCGTCCACTCCGACGACCGCTGGCTGAGTGTACTGCCGTTGTACCACGCGGGCGGGCTGGCGGTGATTTTTCGCAGTTGTTTGTATGGCACGGCCGCCATCCTGCACCACCGCTTCAACCTGGACGCCATCAACCACAGCCTCGACAACGACGGCGCCACCCTCATCTCCCTGGTCCCCACCATGCTCCATCGCCTGCTGGAAACGCGCGGCCATTGGCCCGCCAGCCTGCGCCTCATCCTCCTCGGCGGCGCGTCCGCCCCGGTGGAACTAGTCGAACAGGCCAACGCTTTGCCCAGAACCGTAAGCCGTGAACCGTTATCCGTCACCCGCCACGCTCAATTGGAACACGGATTACGGATTACGGATTACGCCCCCCCCCTCGTCGCCCCCACCTACGGCCTCACCGAAGCCGCCTCCCAGGTGGCGACAATGCAGCCGGAGGAGGCGGCGCGTAAACCCGGCAGCGTAGGCAAACCGCTCATGTTCACCTCGGTAAAAATCGTAGGTGAAGACGGCGCAGCGCTTCCCCTCGGCGAAATCGGCGAAATTGTGGTGGCGGGGCCAACGGTGATGGCAGGGTATTTTGAGAAAAGCGAACTGGAGATTGGAGACTATGAGACCGTTCAATCTCCAATCTCCAATCCCCAATCTCTAAAAACCGGCGACCTCGGCTACCTGGATGCGGACGGCGACTTGTGGCTGGTGCAACGGCGCACTGATTTGATTGTGAGCGGCGGGGAAAATGTGTATCCGTCGGAGGTGGAAGCGGTGTTAAAGGAACATACGGCCGTTGCCCAAACCTGCGTTGTCGGCGTCCCTCATCCCGAATGGGGGCAGCAGGTGGCGGCGATGATACAGCTAACACCGGGCCAGTCGGTGACGGCGGAAGCGCTCATCGCTTTTTGCCGCCAGCGGTTAGCCGGGTACAAAATCCCACGATTGATTCGGTTTGTGGACGCGCTGCCGCAAACGGCATCGGGCAAAATTGCGCGGCGGCGCGTGGCTGAGATGCTGCGTGGAACGTGAAATGATGCAAGTAAACGGGGTGAACTGTTTTGTGTCGGCGACGGGAAAGGGAGAGCCGCTGGTTTTGCTACATGGGTTTACAGGCAGTTCGGTCAATTGGGAAGGGGTAACGGCCGTTCTCGCCCCCCATTTTCGCGTTATCACCCTAGATTTGCTGGGACACGGCCGTACCGATTCCCCATCCGACCCGGCCCGTTACCGAATGGAACGCGCCGCCGCCGACCTCATTGCTTTGCTGGACACATTGGGCGTTGAGAAAAGCGCCCTGCTGGGGTACTCGATGGGCGGGCGGTTGGCATTGTATACGGCCGTTCACCATCCCCGCCGCATCTCCCGCCTCATCCTGGAAAGCGCAGCGCCGGGGCTGGCAAACAAAACCGAGCGCAGCGAGCGGCGGCGGCGGGACAATACCCTGGCCAACCGTATCGAGCAAGAAGGTATTCCTGCTTTTGTGGATTTTTGGGAAAACCTGGGTTTATGGCAGAGCCAGAAACAACTGTCGGCAGAAATGCGGCTGGCCTTGCGCCGCCAGCGATTGCAAAACAATCCGGTTGGCCTGGCAAACAGCCTGCGCGGGATGGGAACCGGCGTTCAGCCATCGCTCTGGCCGCGTTTAGGCGAGTTAAAGATGCCGATTTTACTACTGACGGGAGCGCTGGATGAGAAGTTTGTCAACATCAACCGGCAAATGGCGGCGCAAATACCTACGGCCCATTTGGAGATTGTCGCCAACGCCGGGCATACGATTCATCTGGAACGGCCGTCCACATTTCAAAATCTCGTGTTATCATTCCTGGCATGAAACCTTTGCTCATCTACGATGGCGACTGCGGCTTTTGACTGAAAATGGCGCGTCTGGTGCAGACGTGGAGCCGCGGCCGTCTCAACATCGCCCCCTGGCAGGCTATCCCGGCACAACTGGACGCGCTGGGGCTGACGACCGTTGACGCCATGACCCAAGTCTGGTTTGTGGATGAAAAAGGACTGTGCGGCGGCGCGGCGGCGGTAAATGCGGCTTTGACGTTTGTGTGGTGGGCACGGCCGTTCACCTTCCTCTACCCCCTTCCCGGCATTCGCCAACTGCAAAATCGACTGTACCGCTGGATTGCCGCCAACCGCCACCGACTGCCCGGCAGTACGCCGCAATGCCGCCTGGATAATCCTGCCCAATGACCCCCTTATCGCCGCGGCAATGTCTGGTTTTAGCCGATGCGCTGCTCGACTCTCCTCAGACCGTCATTACCACCTCGCAGTTTCGGCGGGGGGCGGCGCGGGCCTACGTGGTGGGTGATCCGGCCGCTTTTGAAACGGCCGTCATCCTCGACCCCGGCCAGCCCGGCGAACCAACCGCTTTCGGCCAGAACCCGGAACAAATCGCCGACCTGCTGACCGCCATGCCCGATGATTGGTTCTGCGTCAACGTCGCGCCCGCAATCGCGCCGCGGCTTGGCCCCCTGCTGGCGGGACGGATGGGCTGCCCCATCCGCTGTTACGGCGACGTGTACCACACGTTGACGGGAGCGGCGATTGGTTTCGAGGATACGGCCGTTCGCCCCCTCACCCCCGCCGACCTGCCCCTGCTAGAAACCGCTCCGCCAGAGATTCGCGGCCACGATCCGCGCCGGATGCTGACCGACATGTTCGCCGGAGCTATCGTGGACGGTAGAATAGTTGCTATCGCCCAAAATTACGCCTTATCGCCCCGCTACGGCGACGTTGGCGTGGCGACTTTGCCCGATTATCGGCGGCAGGGATTGGCGACGGCCGCCGCTTCACTCGTGATACAATGGGTGGTGGAAAACGGCCGTATCCCCGTCTGGAGCTGCGGCGAAGACAATGCCGCCTCCCTGCGCGTCGCCCAAAAATTGGGCTTCCAGGAAGTTTCACGACGAGTTTACCTCATTCTAGAACGAGGACACACCAAATGACCACCAGCCAACAATTCCGCGCCCGCGCCAAAACGCGTCACGACTACAGCGACATGATTCAAGTCCGCTACCCCCATCCTAACGGCGAAAACTTCGACGCCTGGGTCAGCGGTGAGGAAGTGTTGGCCCGGCTTAACACCAAAGACCGTGAACGCCTCATCAAAAGCTTCAGCCAGAAAAACTGGCAGCAGGCCAAAGACACCATCCGTCAGGAAATGGAGAAGAGCCAAAAGCAGGCGCGCCGTTCGCTTAAAGAGCGGCTGGCCGGCGCCGTTCACAACCAACTGGGCGACAATATTTTTAGCGATACGCTGGCCGATAATATTCGCGGCGTGGACAGCAGCGAAGACCCCCGCGACCGGGAAAAAGCGATGTGGCAGGCGCGGCTGCAGGATGAGGCATTTCGAGTCATTGTCCTGGAACTGGCCTGGATCAATTTGGAGGGGACGATGCCGGATGAAAAACATGACCCGGAACCGGATGATTGGGTATAATGTCAGTATCTCAATCTCTATTCTCGATGGAGGCAGACATGAAAGTTGTGATTGATCGTGATTTATGTAATGCTAACTTGGCTTTTTGCCAGCGTTGTTCGGCCGCTTTTATTCGCCATCCAGAAGGCAGCGACCGCCTTTGCATTCGGGACATCATTGACGACGGCCAGGAGACGTTGACCCTCAAGATGTTCACCGACGGCCGTACCCTTGAACTAGCGTTGATGGACGAACAGCGAGATTTAGCCAGTGTTGAAGGGTGGGAGGCGCTGGCCGACTTTGACCCCGCTTTGTTTGGTTCCGACGCGACGGCCCGCTGGCGCGAACTGCGCGAGTTACCGGCCGAACACACGATTTAGGCGGCGCTCAAAAATAACCGCGCAAATGAACAAAGACCGGGACCGGTAATTGAACAGTCTCCAGTCTCTAGTCTCTAACTTCACGCGACAACAAGTAAGGAGTTGATTTTGGCAGAGCATGACGCGTTGATTACCGAACTGGCCGAAAAACGGGAACAGATCAAGCAGGGCGGCGGGTCAAAACAGATCGAACGACAGCGGTCCAAAGGAAAACGAACCGCCCGCGAACGTATCGAGATTTTATTGGATGCGGGCAGTTTTCAAGAAATTGACTCTTATATGACTCATCGCCACACGGATTTTGACGTGGATGAGCAGCGCCGGCCGGGTGACAGCGTAGTAACGGGATTTGGGAAGGTGAACGGCCGTTCCGTTTGCATTTATGCCCAAGATTTCACCATCCTGGGCGGCTCCTTCTCCGAAATCCAGGGGCAAAAAGTAAGCAAAATCATGAAACTGGCCCTTGAATCCGGCGTCCCCGTCATCGGCCTTAACGACTCCGTTGGCGCGCGCATCCAGGAAGGCGTGTACAGCCTGGCCGCCTACGGCGACCTCTTCTGGCACAACGCCCAGGCCAGCGGCGTCATCCCCCAAATCAGCGTCATACTCGGCCCTTGCGCCGGCGGCTCCGTCTACTCCCCCGCCCTCACCGACTTCGTCATCATGACTCAGGGAACCAGCCACATGTTCATCACCGGCCCCGAAGTCATCAAAACCGTCACCCGCGAAGAAGTAGATTTAGAAACGCTCGGTGGCGCCGACACCCACAGCCGTATCAGCGGTGTGGCTCATTTTGCCGCCGCCAACGAAGAAGAAGCCTTAGCGCTTACGCGCCAATTACTTAATTACCTTCCCTCTAACAACGCCGAGCCGCCGCCCAGCATCCCGCCAACCGACGATCCCTGGCGTATGGACAACGCACTAAACCAGATCGTCCCCACCGACCCCGGCATTGCCTACGACATGTGCCAGGTCATCGGCCACATTTTTGACCGGGACAGCTTTTTAGAAGTCCACCAAAATTACGCGCCCAATGCCATCGTTGGCCTGGCGCGGCTGCACGGGCAGCCGGTGGGCATCGTCGCCCAACAGCCGGCCGTGCTGGCCGGCGTGATTGATATTAACGCTGCCGACAAAATCGCCCGTTTTATCCGTATTGGCGACGCTTACAACATCCCGCTCATCACGTTTGTGGACTCGCCCGGCTTTTTGCCCGGTCTGGCCCAGGAACATGGCGGCATCATCCGGCATGGGGCCAAAATTGTGTACGCCTACGCCGAGGCGACTGTCCCCAAAATTTCCATCGTCACGCGCAAGGCGTATGGCGGCGCCTATATCGTGATGAGCAGCAAGTACATTCGCACCGACCTGACGTTGGCCTGGCCGACGGCCGAAATCGCCGTGATGGGCGCGGAAGGAGCGGTGAACATTTTGCACCGCAAGCGCTTGCAGGATTGTGAAGACCCGGAGGCGGAAAGGGCGCGCCTGGTGGCTGAATACCGGGAGAAGTTTAGCAAACCCTACGCGGCGGCGGCCAGCGGACATATTGATGATGTGATTTTACCGGCCGAAACCCGCCCCCGCCTGATTGCCGCGCTGGAACTGCTGCGCGATAAGCAGGCCGCCCTGCCGTCGAAGAAGCACGGGATTATGCCGGTCTAACCAACAATCAATTACCAATTACCAATTACCAATTACCAATTACCAAAAAATGCCAGAACTTATCAAACAAGGATTGCAAATCAGCGCCCTGGGGATGGGGTTGACGTTTGCCGCCTTGGGGCTGCTGATTTTGGCGATGTTTTTATTGGAGAGGCTGTTCCGGGTTCGGGAAACAGTCGAGCCGCCGGAGGGGGAGGCGACGCCGGTCGCCGATCAAGGCGAGATTGTCGCTGCGATTGCCGCCGCGCTCCATCATTTTCAGGAGAATAACGGCCGTTCCCCTAACCTGGGCGCTAATTTAGAACAGGGGCGCGGCGCCTGGTGGCGGGCCAACGCCGCCCGCCAGTCGCCCACCCGAACATCGCACCGGAGACAGACATAATGAGCCATCGGGTCCAGATAATTGTGAATGGCCGCCCTTATCAAGTTGAAATTGAAGATTTAGCCGCCTCGCCGTTAACCGTCAGGGTCAACGGGCAGACGTACACGGTGGAAGCAGCCCCATCGGGCGAGCCGGTTGAAGTTTCGGCGAGCAGCCATCAAGGAGGGGTAACGGCCGTTGCCGCCCCCCAAACCAAAACCATCACCGCCCCCCTGCCCGGCCACATCGCCAGCATCGCCGTCTCCGTCGGCGATACAATCCAAACCGGGCAGGTGCTGTGTACCCTGGAAGCAATGAAAATGCAAAACGCCATCCGTTCGCCCCGCGACGGCGTCATCGCCAGCGTCGCCGTCCAGGAAGGCCAGGCCGTCAATCATGGCGACGTTTTGTTGACCTTTGCCTAACGACACAACCTCCTCCTGGAAGTTTCCGAACCTCCGGGAGGTTATCACTTATAATGATTGATTTCAACACCCTGCTCGAACTACTGCAAGCGCCAGCCCAATTGACCTGGCAAATGAGCGTCATGATCCTGGCTGGCGGCCTGCTCATCTACCTGGGCGTCGCCAAAGAGTACGAACCGGTACTCCTCATCCCCATCGGCTTTGGCGCAATCCTGACCAACCTGCCGCTGACCGGCATTGCTGGCGAACATGGATTACTCGGCATCTTGTACAACGCGGGCATCACTACCGAACTGTTCCCCCTGCTCATTTTCATTGGCGTGGGGGCCATGACCGATTTTGGGCCGTTGTTTGAAAATCCCAAGATGGCGCTGTTGGGCGCGGCGGGGCAGTTGGGCATCTTTGGCACGCTCATGCTGGCCCTGACCCTCGGTTTTGACCTGCGTGAGGCCGGGTCCATCGGCATCATCGGCGCGATTGACGGGCCAACGGCGATTTTCGTCTCGGCCAAGCTGGCGCCGCATCTGCTCGGCCCCATCGCCGTCGCCGCTTACAGTTACATGTCGCTGGTTCCCATCATCCAACCGCCGGTCATGCGCCTGCTCACCACCGACGCCGAGCGCAAAGTTCGTATGCCTTATACCCAGCGCGAAATTTCGCGGGCGACGCGGGTGCTTTTCCCGATTGTGGTGACAATCATTGTTTCGCTAATTGCGCCGGCGGCGTCGCCATTGATTGCCACGCTCATGTTTGGCAATTTGCTGCGTGAATCGGGCGTGGTGCAGCGTTTGAGCGACGCCGCTCAAAATGAGATCGCCAATGTGACCACCATTTTCCTGGGGCTGGCGATTGGCAGCACGATGACCGGGGGCGATTTTCTACGCGCTGATACGCTGCTCATCCTGGGTATGGGATTGCTGGCGTTTGTCCTGGACACGGCCGGGGGGGTCTTGTTTGGCAAGCTGTTGTATATCCTGTCCAACAAGCAGTTTAATCCATTGATTGGCGCAGCCGGTATCAGCGCCTTCCCAATGTCGGCGCGGATTGTGCAGCGGTTGGGCCAAGAGTATGATTTTGAGAATTTTTTGCTGATGCACGCAATGGGGGCGAACACGGCCGGGCAGTTGGGGAGCGTGATCGCGGGGAGTGTGGTGTTGACGTTGATTATGGGGATGGGTTAAGAGGGGGGGCGTGCGGTTTGTAGTTGTATTGGGGATTGGGTAATTGGGTAATTGGGTAATTGAGTAATTGGGTAATTGGGTAATTGAGTAATTGAGTAATTGGGTAATTGGGTAATTGGGTAATTGAGTAATTGGGTAATTGAGTAATTGCCTGAATTTTGGAGGTTTTGGATGGAACTATCTTTTGTACAGATTGAAAAACCGGAGATGATTAATTTTGTTTTGGGGCAGTCTCATTTTGTGAAGACGGTTGAGGATTTACATGAGGCGTTGGTAACGGCCGTTCCCGGCATCAAATTCGGTCTGGCCTTCTGCGAAGCTTCGGCCAAACGGTTGATACGCTGGACAGGAACCGACTCGGAGATGATTGAACTGGCCCAGCAAAACGCTTCCGCCATCGGCGCGGGGCACAGCTTCATTCTGTTTTTGGGGGATGGCTTTTTCCCCATCAACATCCTGCACGCGGTCAAAAAAGTGCCTGAAGTGTGTCGCGTTTTCTGCGCTACCGCCAACCCGACGCAAGTTATCATCGCCGAAACGGAGCAAGGGCGCGGCATCCTGGGTATCATTGACGGCGGCAAACCCACTGGCATTGAAGGGGACGAGGACATCGCCTGGCGCAAGGGGTTTTTGCGGAAGATTGGGTATAAGCTGTAAAGTGGACGAGTTTGCGAGTTTGCAAGTGCAAAAATCACCTGCTACTTTGCCCCTTGTTACTCGCTCACTTGCCTACTTGCTCCCTCGCCACTTTCTTTCAAAAACATGACAAATATCACCCGATATATGTGTCATTCGGAACTCCCTTCCCTGGTTTGATTGAGTATAGTGGGCTAAGGGTAGAAATATCCTAAAACTTGACTGAAATTGCGTATTTCACACTGGAAATCTGCCCAATATTCTGGTTTTACCCCATCTGAAATTGCGCCAAACGGCCGTTTTGCCGGTAAGCCAGCAACTTACTCAAAAAATCGTATCATCAAAATTAGGAAGGAACACGCTATTATGAGTTCTGAAACCGATTATCGCCCAGTAAGTCGCAGCGGCCGTGTCAATCAGGAAGCCGTTCCCTATCTCAAACGAGACGTAGCCGAACGCATTTGCGACTTTGAAGAAGTCATCCTGGGCTACGATAACGAGCTGGCCGAAGAAGAAGCTTCGCGCTGTATGCAATGCCCCGACCCCCAACCGTGTACTCTGAGCTGTCCCGCCGGGAATGACATTCCCGAAGCTTTGTGGCAGGCCAGCCAGGGAAATTTCATCGAAGCCGCCCTCGTCTTTGCCGCCACCAGCCCACTGCCAGAAGTGTGCGGCCGTGTTTGCCCCAACCTGTGCCAGCAAGGCTGTGTGTTGGGCAAACGGTATGGCGCTATCTCCATCGGCAAGCTAGAAGCATTTGTCTCGGACGTGGCGCGGGAAGCAGGCGCGTTGGCCATCACTGTGCCTGAAGAGAAGACAGGCAAACATATCGCCGTTGTCGGCTCAGGCCCGGCCGGCATCACCATTGCCGAAGATATGGCCAAGCTGGGCCACGAAGTAACCGTGTATGAGGCGTGGCCGGAACCGGGCGGCGTGCTGGTTTATGGCATCCCCAACTTTAAGCTGGAAAAGCGCGTTGTAGGTTACAAAATTCAAGATTTGCGCGATGCCGGCGTTAAATTCATCACCAACAGCCGCGTGGGTGAAAATGTGATGATTGAAGATTTACAGCATGAGTATGACGCGGTTTTTCTGGGAACCGGCGCCGGGATTGAAGCGACGATGGGCATTCCTGGGGAGGATTTAGAAGGGGTCTGGAAATCTACCGATTACCTGGTGCGCGCCAATGTAAAAGAAGAGATGCGCCCGGAGGATAAGAAGATTGTACCGGATATTGGTAAGCGGGTAGCGGTGATTGGCGGCGGCGATACGGCCGTTGACTGTGCCCGTAGTTCTATCCGCCTGGGCGCCGAGGAAGTCACCATCGTTTACCGCCGTACTGAAGCCGAAATGCCCGGCAACCCCACTGAACGGAAAATCTGCCTGGAGGAAGGGGCCAAAATCAATTATTTACAAGCCCCGGTGGAATATATTGGGGATGAAAACGGCCGTATCAAGGCCATGAAAGTTATCAAAATGGAATTGGGCGAGCCAGACGCATCCGGCCGCCGCCGCCCCATCAAGATCCAAGGCTCCGAATTCATCCAGGACGTGGACACACTTGAGCTGGCCGTTGGCTATTGGCCCGACCCGCTGCTGGGCGACAAGACCGAAAACCTGGAAACTTACAAATGGGGCCTGATTTTGACGGATGAAGAAATCGGCGCGACCTCACGCGAAGGTGTTTTTGCCGCCGGCGACAATGCGCACGGGCCAGATTTAGTGATTACGGCCGTTGCCTCCGCCCACAAAGCCGCCAAAAGCATGCAAGCTTACCTGGAAGGCAAAACCATTGTCCTGCCCCAACCAAAACCACGACGGAAAAAGTAAACGGAATGGGTCAAGGATATAACCAGGGGAACCTCCGGGAGGATGAAGTTGTTTACGAGCGGACCCTGAATTATTGGAAGACGGCCGTCAGGTGCGACGCACTTCAAAAATGCGTCGCACCTTCATGACTGATTAGGGTACTGTCGCGTAGAGATGATCTTCCCACTCTCCTATCAACTCTTGCTCACGCAATTCGGCAATGAGCGCCTGATAGCCTTCGTTGGCAAATATCTCGGCTCCCGTTGCTTCATAGGCGGCCAGAGAGTCATAAGGGGGCGTTCGTTTATAACTTTGGCGTTTGAAAAGTTGTAACCAGGTAATTGGTAACTGGTAATTACCCAATTACTCAATTACCAGCAAACTGCAAAGTTAATTTTGAACGAACCCTATGCAATCACTAACGCTTCTACAATATAGCCAACATGGGGTATTGGCCGTTCTTGCTTGGGAATAATTGGGTATTTCTCGAACTGTTCAGCTTTGGACTTGACTTCATAGGTTTTTGGATCGGGTACAGTTAAATTATCCTCAAGTAAGAAATAGATAAAATCTACACGCGCTTTTGCAAGTTCTTGTTTTGCTTCTTCGGGCGTTTGCCCGTCTGCTCTGCACCCGGACAAATCAGGATGCGTGGCTACGTAGTAACGCCCGCCCTTTTCAGTTTCTTCACGATTGATAATGGTAAAGTACGGCCGTGCGGCCAGTTGTTCTGCCTTTCGCCATTGTTTGTCATCCATTCGAACTGTTCTCCTGTTGATCAAGTAAAGCGCTTATTAACCTGACTGCATTTCGGACATACACTGGTTTCATTTTGTTATGCCTGGGAAGCGTTTCCCGTAAATGAGGGTGGTCAGGATGGCTTACAATGTCATGGTTACGTCCATGTCGAATTATAAACCCAAATCCACTATATAGTCTATCAATTCCCTGGCGTTTCCAGCCGCTTTATTCGTTTTTTGCTTTTTCAAAAAGCTTTTCCGCGGATGAAGGCACGGTATTTATCCATTTTCTGTCGGTTGCTGGCTGAGGTAAAATTCAAATTGTCCTACATTTTTATCATTGACAAAAACATCCCAAACATATTCGCCTGCGTAAGGAAATGTAAGATTGTTAATCTGAATAATAAAAGTGGCTTCCGGCCTGAGACCGCCATCCCATTGCGGAAACTTGAATGGCATTTCAAGCTGGCGAATGACAGAACCATCGGCGTCAACTAATCGCGCCACCATAACACGCTCTCCGCGTAAATCTTCTACGGGTTCTGTTTGTAGTTGTATCACGAGATACATTGATGAATGTCGGCAGGGAAATTGATTGGCAGTAATCTGCCGGAAAACCCCCATGACATTGAGTTTGCCATTACCGGTCAAGTTGGCGTAATCAGCTAGAAGAATGGTGGCGCGCATATAATAACTTCCTTTGACAATTCTTTAATACAAAATACTGTGTAGCTTTCTCGGATTTTAAGTATACCAGCCCCCCTCATTTTCTGCGGCGATCACAGACCAGTATCTACATGACGGTTTCAAAATCAAGCCACTCGGTCACTTGCCGGTTACGTTCCCGTCCCAATGGTGATTTTGCGGTAGGACGAATTTGCAATTCGTCCGGGCGATTTACAAAATCGCCCTACAATGCTTACGCTGCGCCCTCCACAATGGCGATTTCTTCAGCGGTGAGGCCGTACAGTTGGTAGACGATCTGGTCTATGAGGCGGTCGGTGACGGCGAGGCGTTGGGTGAGGCGCGCTGCGCCGGGCGCGTGCTGGCGGTAGATTTGCACGATGTCGCTGAGGTGGGACACTTTTTTCACCAGGAGTTTGACGAACCCTTTGAAGGCGTCCTCGTTCCAGCTTAGGCTGGCGTCCAGCCTGACGCTGCTGCGGCTGGCGGCGGAGACGAACGGCCGTGCTGCGGGCACGGCTTTGTGCAGGGAGGCTTGCTGTTTCCCCTTGCGGCGCAGGACGGCGAAGGTTTGGGCGTCGCTGACCCCTTCCAGGTCGAGCCAGAATGCTTCCAGTTTGGCTTGTTTTTCTTTGTTCATGGCGATCATTTGCCCGGCCAGGAAGGCGAGGAGGTCGTGGATGGCGTCGTTGCGGTTGGCGGCCAGTTCAGCGGCCGTCCAGTCGAGGATGGCGGGATGGTTGCCTTGTTCGTAGTGGGTTTTGGCAACAACAAGGGCGGAATTCCTCTCTGCTTGAGATAGCTGGAAACTTATTGGCATTATTGGTAATTTCGACAAGTTACCAGCCATTATCTGAGGAGTTCGATTTTCGCCAGTTAATAATAAGTTAAGTTCGACAGCCACATAAGTCATTAACTTTGAGTTTGTTAGTGCCAATAGGTATTTCAGATCTAACTCATTATTTTGATTAACAATGTGGACAGTGTAATCAGAAAAAAAGTATTTATCGTCATAGGTTGCAGCTAAAAAATCTCCTGGTGGAGCTTGACGCACAAGTATTTTTTGTTGCAAAAATCTCTCTGGAGTTTTTCCTATTGCGACCCTTGTAGATGACCCTGAATTAGCAAGCCTCGCATTAACTCTCTGCTCGATATCCTTATCGAAAATGATATAGGGCTTTCTCCCATGATCAGGATTTAATTGAGATATCGAAGGCCAAACCAAATCATAACGCGCAAGGTTATCATTCGACACGCATGGATGATGATTTGGTGTTTTGGGCGCATCATCCAAGAAATCTTCCTTTGTAATCTGCATCCCTCTGGCGATATTCGTGCAAGTGCCAAGAGGTATACATATCTCACGAATTCGGCGAAGCATCTCCTGGCTTTCTAAAAATATAATAGCCTTGCCCGGATTTATGGATAAATCAGCTTGTCTTGTTGTACCAAGAGGTTGGGAAAAGTCTATAGGTAATTTCCATGTCACTTTATTAGAACCATCTGTACTGGAATTGTGGTAGGTGAAAATACACAAATCAGCTATGATATCTTCAATGGTCAAATCCGGAACAACTTCCATCAAGGTAACTTCACTCAATACGAATTCGCGTATCTCTTCGTATGTTCCTACATTTAATAGTGCCTGGTTTATCAGAAAGGAAACAATCTTGTGGCTAGAAACAACTTTTGTGCCTAACTCTACAAAAAATGACAAAGCATTGACCCTTGCTCGGCCTGAGACATTTGCCAAAAAGCGGTATTCGCTTGCCAAGAAGGAGAACTCTTGGTCAGAAAGAGTAACGCCACCTTTTGTGTTGTAGGAAATATAGGGCGGGTTACCAATGACAGCATCAAAACCGGCGGCGTCGTTCAGGGAACGGCCGTACTCATCAAAAAACACCTCAGGAAAAGCCAGCTCCCAGTGGAAATAATCATTGTCCGTCACGGCGGGGTGGGCGAGGAAGCGTTCCGCCTGGGCGTCGCTCATCAGGCTCTCCCGCCCTTGCAGCCGGCCGGCCAGGGCGCGGTACTCCTCCGGCGTCATCTCGTTGCCAAAGTAACAGCTCACCCACAAATCCGCCAGCCGCCGCCAGCGGCCGACGTGGGTTTGTTGGATGTCCTGCCAGGCCGCTTCTTTGGCGTACACATCCTCAATTTCCAGCGTAGGCAGGCGTTCAATCGTCATCACCCCCTTCACCGCCAGCCCGGCATCGCGGGTAAAGGCGCTTTCGTCAAATAACGGCGGCTGGTTGGCAGAAACCTGCGAGGTCTTCCGAGACCTCGCAGGTTTAGCCAGTTTAGACAAATCATCCAGCCGCGCCCCAATCAAGCTATCGCCGCATTGCAAATGGTGGTCGAGGAAACTGAGCGGTTTATCGGCGGCGGCCGTCTTGAGCCACAGGGAGAGCTTGGCCAGTTCGACGGCCATCGGGTTCTTGTCTACGCCGTAGATGCAGGCTTCGACGACGCGGCGTTTCCAGTAGAGTAAATCTGAGCTAGAGATAGAGCTAGAGATAGAGGAAGAGGGGTCGGCTACCTGGGTGTATTCGTCGGTGGCCAGGACGCGGGCCAGGTAGTGGGTGGCTTCTACCAGGAAATGGCCGGAACCCATCGCCGGGTCGAGGATGTTGAGGGCCAGAATCTCGGCGATGAACAGGTCGGCGCTTTTTTGCCGCCGCGCCGCATCGCCCCCTTTCGACAGGCTCAGGGGGCGACGCAATTGCTCTTTGACTCGTTCCCGCGCCCCCGCCACCAGCGGCCCCAGCGTGTTTTCGACGATGTATTCGACGATGTAGTCGGGGGTGTAGTAGGAGCCGGTCGCTTTGCGCTCCCCTTTGTCCGTCGCCAGGTACAGTTCCCCGGCGGGGCGGCGGGCCAGCGGCTTCGCTTTGCCCCGGCTGCGGGCGGGAACCCACAGTTCCACCCCTTTCTTGCGCACCGTCACCATTTCCTCGGCGGCGATGGCCACTTTGTATTCCAGCAGCCCTTCGTAGATGGAACCCAACTGGCGCACGTCGAGGGTGCGGTAATCAACGGCCTGGTAGCCGCGGAAACGGCCGTCCTCCCGCACGCGCCGGTAAGCCAGATAATCAATCGCCTGCGCTAGATAACGGTCGCCGATGGCGTAGTTTTCCAAAAAGGGATGCTGCTCCGGGTCAAAAAGGCCGCCGTTGTAGCGAGGCACGCCCAAATCATCGTTCAGCTGCGAGTCAATGCCGCTAATCAGGCGGAACAATTCGCCCAGCCGGTTCCAATAGCGGCGGCCGCTGGCCGGTAATTTGTCCATCTGGCCGCGCTGGCTGTCAATCTGCCGCGCCAGCCGCTGCAAGCTGTACGCCTCTTTGTAGAGGGGGTTGCCCATCGGCAACAGGGCGCGGCTTTCACCGTAAAAGAGGAAGAGCAGACGGTAGAGCAGGTAGAGGCTGTGGCGGTAGACCTGGGCGCGCTGGTCGGCGTCGGCGGCGTCCAGGCCGGGATTGGCGGCGAAGAAGCCGAGGATCAACTGCTCCAGGGCGCGGTAGGCGTTGTCGCGCAGGTCGGCTTCCAGGGCCAGGGCGTAGGCGCGGCTTTGCTCCAGGGCGGCGTTGAGGAAGAGTCGGCCGTGCGCGTCGGGGCGGAAGGCGGACTGGTTGAAAAAGAGCCAGAAGTAGGCGGCGACGGCCGTTGCTTTCGTCTCGTCCGGCTGTTCCAGCGCGGCCAGTAAATCAATCTCGAAGTAGGTTTCCAGGGTGCGGGAACTGGATTTATGGAGCAGTCGCCAGATACGGCCGTTGCTCAACACCCCCCACTCTAGCCCGGTCAGCGTCAGGTAGGTGTCAATCTGGTACATCGGGTTCTGGTCGGCAAAGATGGGCTGCGTCCCCGTCTTTTTGCTGAGATTGATTTCCCACTGTTTCACTTCGCCGACGGCGAGAGCATGGGCGGCGTAATGGGGACTGTTTTGGTGGGCGACGGCCGTTTTGCGCGCCGCCTCATCGGGGAAAAAGACAAAATCGGGCTTTTTTGTTGTGCGTTTCAAGCCGGGCACGGCCGCCTGCCCTTCCCACACGTGCCCCAGGCGGTTAAAAATCGGCTTGAACCAATTGTCTTCCAGTTGGGATTCTTTGTAATCGGGCAACTGCGCCCTTTCCTGCGCGTACAACTCACGCAGCCAGGCCAGAAATTCCTGGGCCGGAGCCAACGCCGCCGCCCAATCGTCCGCACGCCGCAAGATGTCGTTGAGGTAATGGTCAGAAAAGAGAGATTGGTTGTTGTGGCTGGTCAAACTGAGCGGTATTGGCGACGCGCTAACAGTCATACGTGACGCTCCTGGTGAAATGATTGGTATGGGTTACGAATTCAAAAACCTGGTTCCCACCCATTATAACAAGGTTTCTGAACCTCCGGGAGGGGGGATGAGATAAAAAAACGGCCGTTTCGGGGGAAACGGCCGTTCTCAACATAAACCTTCTAATCCTAAAACTTTCTAAACCAACTCAGCCAACTTCTCAATCCTGACCGCCGCCACCTTCGTCTCCGGAATTTTCGCCACCGGATCCAGCGCCGAACTGGTTAACACATTTGTCGGCGCTTCCGGGAAATGGAAGGTCATCGAAACCACGCCCGGCAGGCAAACATCCGTCACCTTAGCCCGCACCGACAACGCGCCGCGCCGCGACGCCACCGCCACCATCTCACCGTCGGCGATCCCCTGCGCCGCCGCGTCCTGCGGATGGATGAGCAGCAGCTCTTCGCTGTTCAACACATCCAATCCCGCTACCCGATGCGTCATCGAGCCGGAATGCCAGTGGAACAGGCTGCGATCCGTCGTCAGCAGCAGCGGGTAGTCGTCATCCGTCTGCTCAAACGGCGGCTTGTAATGCAGCGGCGAGAAATGCCCCTTGCCACGGGCAAATTTACCCTGGTGCAAGAACTGCGTGCCCGGATGATCGGTCGTCGGGCAGGGCCATTGCAGCCCATTCACATCTTCCAGCCGCTCATAGGTGATGCCGCCGTAGATAGGCGTCACCTGGTTGACCTCGGCCATAATCTCCTGCGGCGCGTTGAAATCAAAACCATGATCGCTCATCCGCTGGCCGATTTGGGCCGTGATCCACCAATCGGGCCGGGAATTGCCGCGCGGCGGGATGGCCTGACGCACTCGCTGCGCACGCCGCTCGGTGTTGGTGAAGGTGCCGTCCTTCTCGGCAAAGGAGGCGGCGGGGAGGATGACGTGAGCGTAAGCGGCCGTTTCCGACATGAACAAATCTTGCACCACCAAAAACTCAACCCGCTCCAGCGCCTCCTGCACATGGTTGGCGTTGGCCTCCGTCAACAGCGGATTCTCGCCCACCAGATACATCGCCTTGATGTCGCCTTCGTACATGGCGTTGAAAATTTCCACGTGCGTCAGCCCATTTTCCGGCGACAATTTGACGTCCCATGCTTCTTCAAACTTCTTCTGCATGTTGGGATCGGCTACTTTTTGATAGCCGGGATAGACGTTGGGCAAGCCGCCCAAATCGCACGCGCCCTGGACATTGTTCTGGCCGCGCAGCGGATTGACGCCGGCCGACGCCCGGCCCACATTGCCGGTGAGCAGCGCCAGATTAGCCGTGGCCATCACGTTGTCGGTTCCGTGCGTGTGCTGAGTGATGCCCATGGCGTAATAGATGGCTGATGGCGTATTGGTGGCATACATTCGAGCCGCTGCCTGGATTTGCGCCCAGGGGACGCCGGTGAGTTCGGTAACGTATTCGGGCGTGAATTCGGCCAGCGACTCCTTAAACGCCGCGAAGTTTTCGGTGCGTTCGGCGATGAAAGCTTCATCGTGCAGCCCTTCTTCCAAAATGACGCGGGCCATCCCCATCATCAACACCACGTCGCTGCCCGGCTGATGTTGGATGAAGAGGTCGGCGTGCCGCGCCAACTCTATCTCTTTAGGATTGGCGACGATGAGCTTCGCGCCGTTGTTAACCGCCCGCCGGATACGATGGCCGATAATAGGGTGGGCGTGGGTGGTGTTGGTGCCGATGTTGAAGAAACAGGCGGTATTGTCAATCTCCTGAATGGAGTTGGTCATGGCGCCGCTGCCAAATGCTGTGACCAGACCGGCCACGGTGGGACTATGTCAAAGCCGGGCGCAGTGGTCAACCGTGTTGGTTTGCATCACTGCGCGGGTGAATTTTTGGATAAGGTAGTTATCCTCATTCGTGCATTTGGCTGAGGCGAGCGCCGCAAATTCGCTGCCTTTGTAATCGGCGAATTTCTCGGCTACCAGATCGAGCGCTTCGTCCCAGGTGGCTTCGACAAATTGGCCCTCTTTTTTGATGAGGGGGGTCGTGAGCCGGTCTTTGTGATTGATGAAGTTGTAGCCGTAGCGCCCTTTGACGCATAAGCTGCCCTGGTTGGACGGCCGTTCCCGATCCGCCCGCACACTCACCACTTGGTCCCCCTTCACCCCTAAATAAATGCCGCAGCCGACGCCGCAGTAGACGCAGGTGGATTGGACTTCGTGGGACGGCCGTTGCCACCGTTTTGGGGCCAATGAACCAACCGGGCAGCGCACCACGCACTCGCCGCAAGATTCACAAATTGAATCAATAAACGGCTCATTGCCAAACGTGCCGATGACGGTGCGTGAGCCGCGATTGACGAAATCAAGCACGCCCAACCCCACGATATCTTCGCACGTGCGCACGCAAATGCCGCATAAGACGCATTTGTTGGGATCGAACGAGAAGAATGGGTTGGAGTTGTCAATAGGCAGCGGCTCGCTGGGGCGGCGCAATCGCTCAATGCGCTCGCCGTCAACGCCAATATGATCGGCGATGTGGAGCAGTTCGCATTGCAGGCTGGCGCCGCAGGAGAGGCAGCCCTGGGGATGGTCGGCCAAAAGTAGTTCGATGGCTACCTGCCGCGTGGCCCCGACTTCGGGGCTGTTGGTTTTCACATCCAGCCCTTCGCGCACCGGGAGTAAACAGGACATTTCCATACGGCCGTTCACATCCACGCCGCACAACCGGCAGGCTCCTACCGGCTTCAAATCTGGGTGATGACAAAGATGCGGGATGTAAATATCATTGGCTAAAGCCGCATCCAGTACGGATGTCCCTGCTTCGGCCTCAATTTCGAGGCCGTCAATCGTGAGTTTGATTTTTTCCATAATGATTTCCTGTGGGACTAGAGACTAGAGACTAGAGATTGGAGACTGGATGAATCTCTAGTCTCCAGTCTCTAATCCCCAGTAATTTTTCAAGCCTTGATAAGCTCTTAGGGCGCGTTCGTTTATAACTTTGGCGTTTGAAAAATTGTAACCAGGTAATTGGTAACTGGTAATTACCCAATTACTCAATTACCCATTACCAGCAAACTGCAAAGTTAATTTTGAACGAACCCTTATAATCTCAACGACGGCGAGATAATCTCAACCGCGTTCGCCTTCTTCGGGCAGACGGTGTAGCAGACGCCGCATTGGGTGCAAATATCTTGATCAATGTAATGGGGGCCTTTGAATTCCCCGGTGATGGCGCTCGTCGAGCAGTTCTGGGCGCAAAGGGTGCAGCCGACGCATAAATCATTGTTGATGTAATATGAAATAAGCGACTTGCAAGCCCCGGCCGGGCATCGTTTTTCGTGGATATGGGCTTCGTACTCATCGCGGAAGTAGCGAATGGTGGTCAGCACTGGATTGGGCGCGGTCTGGCCCAGGCCGCACAATGAGCCGGCTTTGATGCCGCGCCCCAATTCTTCGAGCATCTCGATGTCGCCGGGACGGCCGTTTCCGGCGCAAATATCTTCCAAAATGCCTAATAACTGCTTTGTCCCCAACCGGCAGGGCACACATTTACCGCACGATTCCTTCTCGGCGAAATCGAGGAAATAGCGGGCAAAATCAACCATGCAGGTGCGTTCATCCATCACCACCACGCCGCCGGACCCCATAATCGTGCCCGCCGCATTAAGCGAATCATAATCCACCGGCGTATCCAGCAAGCTCTCCGGGATACAGCCGCCTGACGGCCCGCCGGTCTGCACCGCTTTGAACGCTTTGCCGTCCGGCGCTCCGCCGCCAATATCGAACACTAATTCACGCAAGGTGATGCCCAACGGTACTTCAACCAATCCCGTATTCTTTACCTTGCCCACCAGGGCAATCGTTTTGGTGCCTTTGCTCTTTTCTGTGCCATATTCAGCAAACCAATCAGACCCATTCTGTAAAATCAGGCCGACATCGGCTAGCGATTCTACGTTATTGATGATGGTCGGTTTACCCCACAAGCCGGAAACGGCCGGGAATGGCGGGCGCGGCGTCGGCATTCCGCGCTTCCCTTCAATGGAAGCGATCAGCGCCGTTTCCTCGCCGCAAACAAAAGCTCCAGCCCCTTCCTTGATTTTGATATGGAAATCGAAGCCGGAATCCAGGATGTTATCACCGAGCAGCCCATGTTCCTTGGCCTGTTTGATGGCGCCCCGCAATCGTTCCAGCGCCAGTGGATACTCAGCGCGGCAGTAGATGTAGCCAATGCTGGCTCCCAGCGCATAGCCGGCAATAATCATCCCTTCCAGCACCGCGTGCGGGTCGCCTTCCAACAGGGAGCGGTTCATAAATGCGCCGGGGTCGCCTTCATCGGCGTTGCAGATGAGATATTTTTGATCGCTGGGCGCATCGCGGCAGAAGCGCCATTTGCGCCAGGTGGGGAAGCCAGCGCCGCCCCGTCCGCGCAATCCGGCATTTTTAACTTCTTCAATGACTTGCTCCGGGCCGATTGCAAATGCTTTGGTCACGCCTGTGTACCCATCATTGGCTAAGTAATGCTCTAAACTGGTTGGGTCGATGAAGCCGCAGCGGTTGAGCGCCCGCCGCGCCTGGGGTTCAAAGACGGGGGTGCTGAACAGATCGGGGATGCCTTCGATACGGCCGTTGCCAAACGTCCCTATACTGTATCGGGGCAGCGGGTTGTCTTTAATTAAATAGGATTGAATCAACCGGGGCGCCAATTGAGGGGTCACGTCGCCATACACAATGGCTGGCTGATCCGGTTTGATGATGTAGACGAGCGGTTCGGCGTAACAAGCGCCGGTGCAGCCTACTTCAAAGATATGACAATCAATCTCCTGTTTTTCTGTGGCCGCGCGCAGGGCGTCAAGAACCTCTAATGAACCAGCCGAACGGCCGCACGTTGCCGTTCCTACCATGATGATGGGACGGCCGTCTTGATGCAACGACTCCCAATCGGCCATCGCCTGGCGCTGTAAATCTTGAAAATCAGTTAATTGGACCATCACTCGCCCCCATTCTTGTACAATTCGCGCACTTTGTTAATGGTCATCTTGGCTTCAACTTTATTGTTGATCATGAGACAAGGGGCCAGACTGCAAGCGCCGATGCAGGCCACCGTTTCCAAAGAGTGTTCCAAATCTTCTGTCGTTTCTCCTTCTTTGATGCCTAGCTGCTCTTCAACTTCTTCCAGGATACGTTCGGCGCCGTTCACATGGCAGGCCGTTCCCCGGCAAACCATTGTGTGCTTTTTACCCATCGGCGTAAAGCGAAACTGGGCGTAAAAGGTAGCTACGCCATAAACCCGGCTCTCCGGCATCCCGGTGTAGCGGGCGATTTCCAACATCGCTTCGGTGGGCAAATAACTGTACTCTGCCTGTACCTCTTGTAAGATGGGGATAAGCTCTTCTCGCTTGCGCGGATGGTCAGCTAAAATGGCCTCTAATTGCTGTTCCATACGTTCTCCTTGACCGTTGTTGGTTGCTGGTAGTTAGTTGCTGGTTGTTGGTAATTTTCGGGTAAAGCGTTGTCAAAAACCAACGTGGATTTTACTCTGCGTGTATTGTAAGAAAAATGACCCGATATTTGAGTAACAGATGTCATATTTTCTGTAGGTCAATTGTCAGGAGTTGGAGTGGGGCGTTTTGGGGGAAACGGCCGTTACAATTATCTAGCAGGCTGTCGGAGAAGTCAGTTTTTATCTTTTTAGGACATTGATTAACACTGATAAACGCTGATTTTTACTCTTTTGTCTGTGTAAATCTGTGGAACCTGTGTCCCATTTTTCTTTTTCCGACAAACTGCTAGCTTGACAACCATCGCGCTATCTATTATGCTATTGGTATAATACCGGTGGTTGGATATGTCTGAAGATAAAGTTGAAACAATGTTGCGACAATGGGAGCAATCATACAAACGGGGGCTGCTCAGTTTTTGGATTTTGTTGCTGCTGAACGAGCGGGAAATGTACGCCTACGAAATGCGCGATGAAATCCGCGAAATGAGCCTGGGGGCGATGGTAGCCGACGATAACAGCATTTACCGGGCATTAAAGCGGTTTGCCGGGGCAGGATTGATACGTAGTGAAAAACGGCCGTCTGAAGTTGGCCCCCCCCGTCGTTATTTCGCATTAACCGAGATGGGACGGGAACTGTTAGCCGCCTTCATTCAACGCAACGTCCTCGTGTTTCAACAGCCACAGGTACTGAAAGCCATTGAAAACGTGACCGGAAATATCAAATAAGGAGTTGAATCATGGTAGCAAAAACCATATTTAAGGATAGCCCCCAGGCAGAACCGGAGTCGGATGAACATCTAACACAACAACTGGCCCACATCAAAAAATGGCTATTTGTTATTTCCGGCATGGTCGCCATGTTCTGGTTAATGGCTGTTTCTGACGTCGTGTTCATATATAGTAAGACACCGCCAGTTCTACCGGTGGTGTGGCTTTTGCTCATGTTGGGGACGCTGGGTTTGGGCATCAACCTTTGGAAACGGCCGAAATGGAGCCAACTCTCCCTCCGCTTGCGCCACGAACTCATCATCTGGTCTTTTGTACTCAGTTGGCTGACGACTGGCGCCTATGTTTATTATATCCTGGGAGACGATGATCCAATCGCTGTTTTGCTAATTGTTCTACCAACCGGGTTCGGCATGGGGTTTTTCAGCCGTTGGCTTCAGAAAAAAGCCCGTCTAACCGAATCAGATGACACCCCCGGCACGTTGTTCCCCTGAAATGGAACGCGTATGCCGGGTAGAGCGAGGTTTATTAAAAATGATGTCAAAGTTAAAGTTACCAAACAGACAAATCAAGGCAGCGCCGATAAACCAGGCTTCACTTTTGGCTAAACTGGATGCCATTAAGCAGCGTTTGTCGGCAATGTTCGGGGCCGTTTTAATGTTCTTGTGGTTGGGAAGTATTGAACCGGGGATTATGGAAACCGGCCCGGTTCCGTTCATCTGGTTCCTTTTATGGTCAGTCCCGCTGGCGACAGGCATTTATCTGTTGGTTTCGCCTGTTTGGCGGACGCTGCCCATGGCGGAACGGCGTAACAGCGCGATGGGCGGGATAGCTATCAGTTTGCTGGCGTTTGATTATCTGCCTCTGCTTGAATTTGTCATGTACGGAGAAAGCGGGCCTTTTCTTACCTTGACGGCGATGATGGGGCTGCCTTTGTACTGGTTTTATAATTGGTTAGGACGGCCGTCAGCCGCCAATACCAACCAGGATGATTTGGAGATGTTCCCGTAAATTACGAATCCAGCGCACTCATATGCTGCCGGTAAGCGGCGATCAAATTCGCTTCAATGGCATCATGGCGCGGCCCTTGCTGCCCCGGCGTTCGTTTTGCGGTACGAAATACCTCTTTCATACAACGTTGGCAAAGAAAATAACCAATTAATACGCCCGGCTTGCGGTAAATGAAGGCGTTCAGCGATATGGCATCTTTCCCCTTGTGCTTTACCGGGCCTACTTGACGGCCGCATCCCGGACAAACGCCGCTGTCGTTGAACCAATAGGATTTGACAGCATCCCCGAACTGAGCATGGATCTGTAAAAACATTTGCGCCAAAGCGTCGTTTATGAATTCGTCTGCGTCCATAATGAGCAATTATTCATCCACTTCATTTTGTAGCAAAGCGGCAATATCCTCTCTCTGACTGTCAAGGGTCGCTAAAAGTTCATCCCAGCTTTGCTTATAAACATCATAAGCTTCCACCCGGCCAAAACATTTCGTAATCTTATCGAACCACATATCGCCATAAGGACTCAAGTGGAATCGCCGGTCAAAGCGAAAGACCTGCCGTTCAAACTTATCCTCACTCTTCAACCTTCTGATTTCGCGCGAGTAACCGATGAGGCCCAATTGTTCGTACTTCCTCAATTGTTGATGGAACGAACTGGTAATCTCATCCGCACTCAGGTCAAGAGAGCCATAGAGTTGAATTCTGGGCGAAACCGACTCATAAAAATTCCGGGCAATTGTGTACAGATGCTGCCGGATAGGATTTTTCAAATTCCGCTCTCGGCAAATCTCATCTACCTTTTTCATGACAAACATCAAGAAATCAATCACCGTTACTTTGTCATGAGCGCATTCTCTCACTATCTCTCTGTATCTTTGCACCACCAATTCAGCTAACAACCGCTTCTGGTTCATTTCCAGATTGCCAATACATTCCTGTCTCTGTTCTTTTGTACACGCGGCGCAAGGCAAAAACTCCTTCTTTGATTGAAGGAGCGCATCCCAATCCACATTTAACTGACCCCTTCCGTAAACAACCAACTTCAATCCGGCGACAGACTCTTCCGAAATCCCGCGCAAAATAGCGTCACCCAATAACTCGCCCCCATCAATCAGTTTCATGGAGAACTCCGGCAGCTTCACTTTCCGAACATGGACAATGAGGCTTTTGTTACCTGTAAGATCGCGCAGTTCCTTTTGCAGTTCCGGAATATGATGATTGCCCGCCGGATTAGATAGGATTTCGATACAGGCCCTGATGCTGGGGTGAGTCTCAAGAAAGTCCAGTTGCGCCAATTCAGTCAAAGGGTAGGCGGTTGTTAAAATTTGTTGGAAATTCGCATTTTGATTGCCAAGGAGGTAATCTAGCAGTTTAGAATCATTCCACTGCGTAACAATTTCCACGAGGCGCAGGCCCACTTTTTTCTCGTGAATCAGCAGCTTGTGCAGCAGCTCAATTGCCCTGGAAGTGGCGAATACATCCCATTGTTCATGGTGTACTTCAGTGATAAGACGATAGCGCGCCAACAGTAGCGATTGCACAAACAGCAAAGCGCCGCGGTCTATTTTGAGATTACCCTTTTTATCTACCATTAGTTGATCTCTTAGCGCATCCGGATCATGGCTGTAGGGTAAACCACAGTAATGATTGTCCCGCATCAGGTAATCAATCTTATCGGCATCAATATCGCCGCTCATAATTGATCTGAAAAGGGGAATCAGTGTTGCCAGTTTTCTGGGCACAATATCCAAAGACACTTCTTTACCTACAGCCAGTTTAGCGATGATTTTTTCAATCATGCTGTTGACCTGAAATTCAAGTTCTTTTGGCGCATATATCTCGCCTAAAACGTCTTCAAGCCAATCAGACAATATCCTTTTGATATCGTCGTCGGTACAGATAATGTATTCTGTGAAAAACTCATGTTTATATAGCTGCTTTTTATCAATCTTTCGCTCTACTGTGAAATCCTTAAGGGGCTTCGGTAAATCCTGCTGGAACAACTCCACTAAATCGGGGTAATAGGTAAACAGATTCTCCATAGCATGGGAGAAGGGAGGATGACCAATATCATGCAGCAGCGCGGCCAAACGTAGAATTTGCCTGTCTGTGGAACTGACTTCTATAGGGTTTTCCTCGCTTTTTCTCATCATTTTTAGCAGCATATCGGTTGTGTGCATGACGCCAAGGCTGTGTTCAAACCGGGTGTGCCGGGCGCCGGGATAAGCCAGGTAGGCAAAGCCCAACTGCTTGATTCCTCTCAAGCGGTAAAAGGCTGTGGTCTGGATTATTTTTCGCTCTACTTCTGTGATCGGAATCTCGCGCCAGATCGGATCGGGGATGGTTTGCACCCAGTTAAGACGCGGCAAATGCGGCAGGATATTTTTCTCGTTCATTCTCTTTGCTCCCAAGTCTTCTTTCAAAGGCCAAAACTTTCCCTTGCTCTAACAAGTGGCACAGGTTCGGCGGCCTCCAAAAACGGTGACTGATACAGATGGACGCTACTTCAAGGTAACTATCGTCCTGCGACCTATAACAAAACATAATGTAAAACAAATTGGGGGCGTTTGTCAATGGGGTGAAGACGGTGGGCGAAGTGGCAAGTTGCTTCCCATCCCGGTGGCAGCACAGCACATGGAACATTTATATGTGACGGCCGTTTCCCCCAAAACGGCCGTACTCCCCCCCCACAACCTCTTTAACCAAGCAGCGTTGCCTTCAGCGTCATTTCCGGCACGGCCGCCAGGACGCGAGAAATGGGACAGCCCGCCTTCGCCGCTTCCGCCAACTCCATGAACTGCGCCTCTTCCAAACCGGGCACGGCCGCTTCCATCACCAGCTCAATCTTTGTAATCAGCGGCCCGCTGTCATCCTTGCCCAGATGCACCGTCGCCGTCGTTTCGATTTTGGTTGGGTTAAACCCTTCCTTGCTCAACAGCGCCGACAGAAACATCGAATAGCAGCCCGCGTGCGCCGCGCCGATCATCTCTTCGGGGTTGGTTCCCTTGCCTTCCTCGAAACGGGAAGCGAAGGTAAACGGCCCTTCAAAGTAGCCGCTGCCCGATTTCATCAAGCCGTTACCTTCTTTTAATGTGCCTTTCCAGGTTGCTGTTGCTTGTCGTATTGTCATTTTTTTCTCCTTATTTATGGTGAGATTCGAGACTGGAGCCTAGAGATTAGTCCAGTACCCAGTCCCCAGTCCCTAGTCCCCAGTCTCTAGTTTCCAATCTCTAATCTCCAGTCTCCAGTCTCAATGAATCTCCACCGGGTCTTTAATTGCGCCCCGGTCAAACAGCGGCTCCGCTTCCCACCCTGCCGGCGGGGTGGTTTTTTGGATGGCAACGGCCGTGTTCTTATAATCCGGTATCTTCGCTCGCGCATCAATCTGCACCGTCGTCAACACATTCGCCGCCGCTTCGGCAAAGTGGAAGGGGATAAAAATAGTCCCGCGCGGTGACCGTCCCGTCACCAACAAACGCAGTTTAATCGCCCCCCGCCGCGACGAAACCTCAACCCAATCTCCAGTCTCCAGTCCCAAATCTCCCGCATCCTCCGGGTGCATTTCGCACGTCGCTTCCGGGTAGATTTTGTCCAACTGAGAACGGCCGCTCATGGTACGGCCGTGCCAATGATACAACACCCGCCCCGTACTCAGATTGAACGGATATTCCCCATCCGGCTGCTCCGATTCCATGCTGTAAGCCAGCGACCAGAACTTTCCCTTGCCACGCGGAAAATCATCCGCAAACAAAAACGGCGTCCCCGGATGGTCAAAACTGGGACAAGGCCAATGGACGCCGCCTTCGCGGTCAATCCGCGCATAATCAATCCCAAAAATATCCGGCGTCAGCTCGCGCATTTCATTCCAGACCTCTTCTGCACTGGCGTAATCAAAACCGGCGTTCATCTCAATGCCCAACCGCGCCGCTGCGCGCCGCCCTAAATCGGCTACGATCTCCCAATCCGGGCGCGATTGACCCACCGGCGGAACTGCCTGCCGGATGCGCTGCACGCGCCGGTCGCTGTTGGTGAACGTGCCGTCCTTCTCAGCAAAACTGACGGCCGGCAAAATCACATCGGCCATCGCCCCCGTTTCGTTGATGAAAATATCCTGCACAACGAGGAATTCCAGCGCCTCAATCGCCTCACGGGTGTGGTTCTGGTTCGGCTCGCTCATCATCGGATTTTCGCCGACGACGAACATCCCCCGAATGGCGCCCGTCAGCCCGCCGTCAATCATCTCGGTGGCCGTCAGACCCGGCTGTTTGTTTAGATTTGTCCCCCATACCGCTTCAAATTTACCATTCACCAGCGGATCGGCTACGCTTTGGTAGCCGGTGTAAATGTTGGGCAGCCCGCCGCTGTCGGAGCAGCCCTGCACGTTGTTTTGGCCGCGCAGCGGGTTTAGTCCCGTCCCCGGCTTGCCCACATGCCCCGTCATCAACGCCAGATTCGCCAGCGAGAGGGTGTTATCCGTGCCATGCGTGCTTTGGCTGATGCCCATGCCCCAGTAGATGGCGGCGCGGTCGGCGTTGGCGTACAGGCGCGCCGCCGCGCGGATGGAGTCGGCGGGCACGCCGCTAATCGTCTCCGCCCATTCCGGCGTAGCCGCTTCTAATGATTCGATGTAGTCGCTAAATCCTTCGGTGCGATTAGCGATGAACTTTTCATCGTATAATTCTTCTTTGACGATGACATGCGCCATCGCCTGGAAGACGGCGACGTCGGTTCCCGGCTTTTGTTGCAACCACAAGTCGGCAAATTCAACCATGCCCACGCGGCGCGGGTCAATGGCGATCAGTTTGGCCCCATTCTGGCGCACGGCGCGTTTCATGAAGTTGGCGATGACGGGGTGGGTTTCGGCCGTGTTGGAGCCGGTGATGATGAACACGTCCAGGTTTTCCATTTCGGCGATGGCGTTGGACATGGCGGCCGAGCCAATCGCCAATTGCAGCCCGGCAACGGACCCGGCGTGGCAGAGCCGGGCGCAGTGGTCTACGTTGTTGGTTTTGAGCAGGGCGCGGATGAATTTTTGGAAGATGTAGGTGTCTTCGTTGGTCGCTTTGGCGCTGGCGTAGCTGGCGATGGCGTCGCCGCCGTGCGTTTGGGTGATGCGCACCAGTTCGTCGGCGACTAAATCCAGCGCTTCACCCCAACTGGCTCCCCGCCAAACCGGTTCCGCGCTGCGCCCCTCGTCCCGGTTAACGCGAATGAGCGGCGTCTTGACGCGGCCGGGATGGTTGACGTAATCCGTGCCGAACCGCCCTTTGACGCATAACATGCCGTAGTTGGGCGCGGCGTCAAACGGCGCTTCGACAGCGTAAATCGCGCCGTCTTTGAGTTTCAAATTTATCTGGCAGCCCACCCCGCAGTAGGGACAGGTTGTGCACACTACTTTATCGGGGGTTATCATCATGTACCTCAATCAAATGGAAGAGGGTATTGGATCATTTCAACAGGTTTCACGGATTTGGAAACCTGCGGATCGGGAATACGTCCCTTCAAATATTCAGTTAAAACTTGCAAACGATTTTTCTGCTGGCTATAAGCACTCTGCGCCAATTTCGCAGATGCTATAGGCCCAAGCGCCACAAAGAACTGAGCCGACATCAGAACAAATTCATCACTTTTTGTTGCTTTGTACCCAGCCTCAGCAAAGCGTCGTAGTTGTTTCGTGGTCACAGAAGCAGCGGTTTTTGCGGCCGCATCTGGCGACAAGATCGCTCTCTTGTCTCGCTCTCTTTTTCGGCAAACGAGAATCGCATCAATCAAAACTGGCTCTTTTGTTTGTGATTTCGGAGCGGCTACAGACAATTCTGACTTTACCGGATGAGCTTGTACAACTGAGAATCCAGAGTCGTATATTGCTTCGGCAAGCGACATCCAACCATCCGGGCGAGAATGATGATAGGTAAAGACCAGCAGCCCATCATCTTTTAATATGCGCTGACATTCTTGAAATACAAGTCCAAGTTTTGTCCCAAAACGGCTAGCGTCAACATCTTGTACTTCAGATTCATGCCGGGTGGTTGTCGCTGTTTCATTGATAAATCCACGTGGATGGAGCGTTTGCCAGGCAAAAAAGAAATCGGCCAATTCCGAATAATGAACATTATCAAAGAAGGGAGGATCTGTGACAATAAGATCCAAACTTCGATCGGGGAGATTTGTATTTCCAGAGGAGCCGCAAGAAAGAGAAACGATCCCTGCTTCCAATCCCCCCCAACGTGCGACGGGTTGTACGCCCATCGGTTTTGACGCGCCGAATACCTTTCTCTTCGCTCCTAAACCAATCTCAAATGGCGCTAAATTGTAATCAATAGCGCGCAGGAGTCGGCTCTTAAACAGTCCTGAAAACGATCCTGAACTTTTTGAGGTTCCCCATACGTTGGCTTCGATTGGCGTTCGTTCCGGCTTTAGCACATGATGCGAAAACATATGACGCACAGCGCCAGTGCCTTCTCCCTTGTAAGTGGCAAACAGATTGTTAAACTCCAAAATGCCAGAGAATAATAGCAGTAACGCATCTCGTTCCGCGTTTTCCGGGAAGGCCGCTATCGCTTCGTGGAGCCACCCAAGCGCCAGGAGCTGTCTGGCGTTGAAAAAGTCGCGCCAGGTACGGTAATTATAGTTCAGCACTTGACGGGTATTGTGGCCGTCAAGCAATTCTGTTGCCGGGAGTCGTAAAGTCCCACGATTCAATTCTTCCGTCAAAAGGCGTTCACAAGCTGCATAGTCATTCCGATCTTTGTCTGTTGCCGGTAAATATCTTTTCTTACCGTTGGGCATGAGAACCAGTTTGGCAAAAAGACGGTGTGACGGGGGAACGCCAGAGGTTTGTATGGCCTCAATGATTGAAAAGGTACGCTGGCAAGATGCGCATGTTGCTTTTGCGCCATGCGCTTGACCCAGACGAGGATCAAATACGAAGCCGCAGTGTACACATCCAACCTGTTTTTGATGATAGTTGGCTTCAAAAATCCCCCGGCAAGAGGGGCAATAAACCTGTATCTCAGGCTTTTTCTTAGGGTACGCATTTTTGGCAAATATATAGTTGGAAAATAGGTCAACATTGGCAGCGCAACTGGGGCAATCTACATACTTCACCCAGAAATAATAGAGAACTTCACAGGATGTGCCTTGATCGTCTTCGGTTTGGTAAAGGGTTCGGATGCGGCAGCCAACAGTCGCAGCCAATTGTTCAAATAAATGGATGAGTTTTTGACGATCAACTGGCTGGAATGCGATACGGACGCTTTCACAGGCGACTGGATTTATATCTCGGCCGAGGGCTGTCATGCCCAGTTTGTTGGCTTCGCCGATGGTGGTACCGCTTCCCATAAAAGGGTCGAATACACGCACCTCGCTAAAATCATGCGGTTCATAAAACGCCTGCCTTAGATCCGCGTTTTCGGGAAGCGCGCTTCCCAGTAAGATTCCTCTGAAAATGGAACCCAGGCGCTTTGCCCACCACTTATGCATGTGGTAGATTGGCCGATTTAATTCCTTTCGCCAACTCTCTCGCTCTGCCAGGGCTGAAAGAAATTCAAAAGGGAAATTTTGTTGTTCGATGAGGCGACGTTTAGGAAGTTTTTGCACGGTTAGTTTCATTTGCCTCAATTAGAGTGACTCTTGGAGGCGTTTACTCTTATTGTCACAGGAGTATTAACTTGGGCTTCGAGACGAAGGGCATGAAAAATGTGTTCGTGGCCGGCGCGTGGATTGGGTATTCTCGCTATGCTTAATTCGTTGGTACGGAGATCGAATTCGTAACTGATTACTAATTCATCAACTTCTTTCCGTGTAATTTGACCGACAATTTTGAATTCGTCGGGGACTTCTGTTGCGACGGGGAGAATTAGGGTCTGTATGTGGGCTACGCCATCCAACAATCCATACGGAGTTGGCGCAACATACATCTTGCGATCTCTGATCGTGATGTCGCCATAGCTGCCAAATCCCTTTATGCTTTTGTTCTCATGGATGTAGTTGTGATCTGCGTTGAGGAAATCACCGTGACAAATTACTAAATCGAGTACGGGATAGGTATTGCCATCAGGATGTTTTGGATACCTGCCAAATACATAATAGATGGTACGGCCGTTGTGCCAGCCTGTAGGTACCTGACTATTACTATCATAATTTAACCATCGTCCCGGATAGGCAAGCCCTTTGACTTCAACTCCTTCGGGTTGATGAACCAGTCTAAAATCTGGGTAACTATTGCGCCCGCCCTCTTCAAAATGGGGGCTGGCGCTGGCAATGCAGTCGCGCACCCAATTCTGAAAATGGAATTCTTTGTCTTTTACGCTCTCTCGTTGGATTAAAACATTTTTATTGATTGCGGCAACGCAACCGGAATAAATGTCGTAAATAGTGTTCATAGTGTCGTTAGTTTAACATGAATTGGGCTGATCAAATCTATATTTTTGCTTAACGGCCGTTCACAACCCGCCAACCACCCATCCATGAATCTCTTGCACAAAATCACCGGGATCCATGATGCGCAGCCCGCTTTGGGCAGCCACTTCCGGCGCAAAGCCTTTACCGTTCTTCCACGCCGAGCTGTTTACGGATGATTTGGCACAGTGTTTCCTTAATTTCATTGTGACGAGGGATGGGCGCTTTACGGCCGTTTCGAGAATTGATATAAATATCGTGTTTTTTGCCGTGACGGTGCAGGTAACAACCCGCTTTTGTCAATTCGCGGATGAACGCCCGTCGTCTCACAAGTTAACCGCCAATTCTTTAGTTTGGACGCCTGTCCGGACAGGGATTATGTCTTCCTCTACCATCATTTGATAAGCGTCGCGGATATTTTCCTCCAATTCCGCAAGTGTTTCTCCCTGGCTAAATACGCCCGGAATTTCCTTGAGTTTTCCCACGTACCAGTCATCATCAATCCAGTACTCAAGCGTGAAATATCTTTTCATCTCATTTACCTCTGTTCTCTCTATCGAACATTCACATTATACTTTCTGGCCGTTCACAACCCGCCAACCACCAATCCGCGAATCTCTTGAACAAGCTCGCCGGTTTCACCATCCCTGATAAATCGCCTCGCGCTCTTCCGCCAATCCAGCCAATAAATCGGCCAACGTCACCCCTTCTTCATCCATCAGGGCCGAAAACTGTCTGGATAGCTCCGGTAAAAGCAGTTGTTCAGGCGGAAAAAACAGGGCTTCGTAATCGCTCATTATATTCTCCACAGGTCATCCTCTCTTTTTCTTCCGCTTCCGCCGCGTCTGCTGAAAGATTTCATCTGGGCTGACGCCCTGCTCCAACATCGCCTGCCGTTTGGGTTTGAGCGCTCCGGTAGGGCAAACGCCGACGCATTGGCCGCAGAAGACGCAGGTGGTGTCGGTCATACCATCGCCCATGAAGGTGCCAATTTGGGTGTGGAAGCCACGGCCGTCGAAGCTGAGGGCGAACGCATACTGGGCATCCTCGGCGCACACCTGGACGCAGCGCCAACAGTTGATGCACTGGTTATAATCGCGCAGATAAAACGGATTGTCGTCGTAAACGGAAGCCGTGCGCTTTTCGCCGCCGTCAAATCGAGACGTGTCGGCCCCATACTCTTCCATGTATGCCAAAATCTCCGGCGCTTCTACCAGATTGACGGTCGAAGCCAGCATTTCCAGAATCGTGCGACGGCCGCGCCGCACATCATCGCTCTGGGTTTTAACTGCCACCCCCTCGGCCGCCGCGGTGACGCAGGCAGCCGCCTGCACCCGCCCGCCCACATCCACTGAACACAAGCGGCACAGCCCATTGGCCGACAAATGGGGATGGTAGCAAATCACGGGAATCTCAATCCCCGCTGCTTTGGCCGCGTCATAAATCGTCGTGCCGGCGGGCACAGTCACTTTTTGTCCGTCGATGGTGAGCGTGATGGGTTTGGTCATTTTTTCTCCCGTATTTGGTAAGCCGTGTTCCGTTTACGGATTACGGATTACGGATTACCGGTTTTCAAAATTCGCTCCGGGTGCGTATAAATCCGCATCCGGTCTTGCCGCAGGTAGGCGACAATGGTAATGTTCCAAGATTCGGCCAGAGCGACAGAGAGGCTGGTGGGCGAGGTGCGGGAACAGATGATGGGGATACCCATCCGCCGCGCCTTGTTGATCATTTCGCTGCTAATCCGGCCGCTGCTGAGTAAGATGCGATCTTGGGTGACGATGTTTTCTTGCAGAGCCGTACCCACAAGCTTATCCAGGCAGTTGTGACGGCCGATATCCTCGACCTGTATTAAAACTTGATCGTGTGTGGCCAGAACGGCCGTATGAATCCCCCGCACTTCCTGGTACGTTTCCGCCCCCAAATGGAGCTGCCGCATCAACTCGCTCAACTGTTGCGGCGACGCCGTCAAATCAGAATCGAGCGGTTCGTGCTTTTGCGACAAATCATCAAACGTCACGCCGCAGCCGCAGCCAGCGGTGACAATCGCCCGTTGGGGACGCTCAAATTCGGCATCGTGCAGCCAGATATCCACACAGGTTCGCGCTTTGGATAGATGCAGATGGCGTATATCGTTGCGGCTTTGAATCAAGCCTTCATTGTAGAGAAATCCCAGCGCCAGCTTATCCAGGTTGTAGGGGGAACACATAAACGTCGCCAGTTCCTGCCCATTAACAGAAATACAGGCCAGCGCTTCTTCAACAACCGCACCGTCAATCGTTTGGGGGGCACGGCCGTTTACGCTAATGTAAGTTGCGGGTTTAATGCCAGTCGTCATTCGTTATCCGTTGTCCGTTATCCGTAAGCCGAAACGTATCCGAACCCGGAATACGGCTTACGGAACACGGCTTACTAGCTCTGGCCAAAGCTCTATCGCGCTCATCACGGCCGTCGCCGCCGTCTGGCCCAAGCCGCAGAGCGAAGTTTCCGTCATCGTGAAGCCTACATCGAGCAAGGTTTGTTTGTCTGTAAGCTTCGCTCTACCGTTAGCGATGCGATCCAGGATTTCCATTTGCCGCTGTGTGCCTAGTTGGCAAGGGAAACATTTGCCGCAGCTTTCATGGGCAAAGAAATGGCCGAGGTTAGCGAGAGCCTGACGCAGATCGGCCGTTTCATCAAACACCATCAATGCCCCCGACCCCAAGGCCACATTATTGGCCCGCGCATCCTCATAAGTCAGCGGCATATCCAGCTTATCCGGGCCGATAAACACCCCGGCCGCCCCGCCAACCAAAACCGCCTGCAGCGCCTTGCCGTCCGGCACGCCGCCAGCCATCTCGATTAATTCTCGAATAGTCACGCCAAACGGCAGTTCATATGTGCCCGGTCGGGCGATGTGGCCGCTCAAACAAAACAGCTTGGTTCCAGGCGATTTTTCTGTGCCTAATTGACGCCATTCATCCAGCCCCATAGTGAAAGCTGTCAATGCCATGACCAATGTTTCCACATTATTGACAGAGGTCGGCTGGTTAAAAAGGCCGCTGCTTGGCGGATAAGGCGGTTTAATGCGTGGAAAGCCGCGCTTGCCCTCAATCGCTTCAAACAAGGCCGTCTCTTCGCCGCAAATATAAGCGCCAGCTCCCAACCTCATTTCGATGTCAAAATGGAACCCTTCCCGCCCCAAAATGTTGCGGCCCAAATAACCGGCGGCGCGCGCCTTTTTGATAGCTTTACGCAACCGGCGATAGCTGCGCGGATATTCGCCGCGCACCAGAATCCACCCATTTTCTGCGCCGACAGCATAGGCCATCAACGTTGCCGCCTCAATCAGGCTGAATGGGTCTTCTTCCATAATAGTGCGGTCTTTGAAGGTGCCGGGTTCGCTCTCATCCGCATTCACTGCCACATGCTTCTCACTGGTCGAACCAGGGGCCGCGCGGACAAATTCTGCCTTGAGACCCAGCGGGAACATCGCGCCGCCGCGTCCCAATATTTCGCCGCTCTTATTGGCTTCGATGATCGCTTCCGGCGTCATCGTCAATGCTTTACGCAGCCCCTGGTAGCCGCCATGCGCTTCGTAGTCAGTCAGGCTCAGGGGATTGACCTCGCCAATTCGTTTTAGAGTCAGCAACGGCTTACCATATACTTTGGCTCTTGGTTCGGGGTAGCTGCCGGCCAGGAAATCGTCTACGGTGTCGGGGGTGAGCCGGCCGGCCGTTTTGGCGCCGTCCAGGGCGTTGGGGCCGTGCTCGCACATGCCCAGGCAAGGAACGTGTTCGTAAGTGATGGCCCCATAGGCGCTGGTTTCGCCGTGCCGCAGGCCAAGTTTTGTCTCCATTGCCTCCATTACTCCCGCTGAACCGGATAAATGGCAAGCCACGCCTTCGCAAACGCGGATGACGCGCCGGGCCGTCGGCTGGTTGTAAAACATGGTGTAAAACTCGATGACGCCATGAATGTCGGCCAGGGGCACGTGCAGTGACCGGCCGATCGCCTCCTGCACTTCTCTAGGCAGCCAGCCATAAATTGATTGGGCTTTATGAAGGAGAGGGAGGAGGGCCTCGCGGGAACGGCCGTGATACTTTTCTAAAACAGGCGTCAAGGGGGTTAAATCAACAGACACAGTCACATCAATACCTCATCAAATCTGGTTACATATCAATCCCCCATCATCACCATTGTATGCTAGATTTCATCAAAATCCAATGATAAATATTTAACGAAATATCTATCCGGTTTCGCTGCCGGCTATTACCGGCCCAGTCTCCGGCAAAGGTAGCCAAACATAAAACGAAGAACCGGCGCCAGGTTCACTGACAACATCAACTTGGCCGCCGTGCAAATCAACAATTTCCTTCACAATACTCAATCCTAATCCAGTACCCGGAATCTTAAGCTGCCCCACACGCTGACCGCGATAAAAACGATCAAACAAATGGGGTAGATCTGCCGGCCCAATACCCAAACCACTATCTTCAACTTGCAAACACATTTGACCGTTTTCTCGATAAAGTTTAACTTGAACCCAGCCATTTTCCGTATAATTAATAGCGTTAGACAACAAATTAGTTGCCACCTGAATTAACTGATTCTGAACCCCCATGAGCAAGGATGATTCAGGATCAGGACTAAACTTGAGAGTCAACCCGGCCGCCTCAGCCCGCGGCTTGTGAGCAGCCACAACCTGTTCCACAATCTGGTTTAAGTCAACCGGCGTAAAATGCACTCCTCGTTCCCAGCTTGTCTCCAAACGGGATAAATCCAGAATATCCTCAATAAGTTGGTGTAATCGCCGTACTTCCTTGCGCAGAACGCCTAAATAATGTGTCCGCCTCTCCTCCCGTCCATGTTCCAGCAGATCCAGATACATACTCAAATTTGTAATAGGCGTCCGTAATTCATGCGACACATCAGAGACAAACTTTGACTTTAAGCGATCCAGGTCTTGCAATTGCTCATTGGTGGCGGCTAACTCCTTCGTACGCTCAACCACCTGGGTCTCCAACTCCGCAGCATAGGCGCGTAACCGGTCATTGAGGCGCGCCAACTCCAATGATTGACCTAACTCCTCACCCACAGTTTGCGCCAGATGAATTTCAACTTCCGTAAAATCACGTGGTTCACTCGAATGAATGCTCAACGCGCCAACAATTTTCCCTCTTAAAAAAATAGGGACCATTAATACGGAAATGATATTCCGGCGGGCAAGCGCCGCTTCCATTTCGGCCGGCAAGGGTAACTGGCGGACATCGGCCATAACATGTGGCTCGCCGGCGCTAAAAAATCGCGTTAATACCGGATTGTTAACAATCGGTACTTGCATCCCTATTAAAGAAGGGAGATCGAGGGCGGTATATTCGGCAATGATTTTGATATTTTCACGGTCTTTGTCAATCAGAACGGCAACTGTCTGCGAAACAGCAAAAAAACGGGCCAGTTCTACACAACTAATATGAAATAATTCGGCTTCATTTTGAGCGGCGGATGTTGTAGCGATAATACGATTAAGCAAATCAAGTTCACGCGCATGACGCCGCGTTTCGGCAAATAAGCGGGCATTCTGAATAGCAATGCCCGCTTGCCGTCCAATCGATTCCGCCAGAGCGCGATCTCGTTCGCTGAATTGGTTTTCTGGCGAAAGGCTAAACAAACCTAAAGCGCCTAGTTTCGCTTCCCCAGCCACGATGGGGGCGCCTAAAAATCCGTGTAAGCCGGCGGCTTTCCATTCTGACAGCGCCTGTGGGTGATTCTCATATAAAGATATGATGATCGATTGACCCGTTTCCACAATTTCCCAGGCAACGCCTTTCCCTTTAGGCGCCGGGCGCCACTCTAATTCATCGGGCAAATTATAGAGATAGGGATACACTATTTCATTGCCATCGGGTGAAATAAGGGCCATGGCCGCCCCTCTGGCTTCGACAAGCTTGGCCGCCAGTTCAACTATCAACTGCAAAACGCTTGGTAAATCTAGCGTTGCGCTGGTAGCCTGTATCATTTCGTTTAAGCGCTGTTCACGCACTAGACTATCTGTTTTGTCCGCAAAAAGGCTGGCATTATGCAGCGCTAAAGCAGCCTGGGCGGCAAACGCTGAAAGCAACTGGGCGTGTTCTGGTCGGTAAAAACCAACTTCTTGTTTATCCAGTGATAGCAACGCGATCACTTCGCCGTATGATATGACGGGTATTCCGATCCAGGAATGCATGTAAGCGGATAGTTCTGTAGATATCCAGCCAGGATAGATTGTCGTATCTTCGATAATGAGCGGCTGGCGCGTTGCATACACCTGATGGATGTTAGGCGTAGCAGCTACCTCGAAGGAAATGTTTTTTAAGGCGGACGCCAGGTCTTCCCAAAACTGTTCGCTGCCGCGTATCTGTTTGATATAAGCACGGCCGTTTTTCACAGTTATCACACTTGCTGTATCAAAAGGAACAACATGACTAATTTGATCTAGCAGCGCATCTATGATGGCATCAAATTCCAGGCTGGCGCTGAGGGCAATACCGGCAATCTGCAACGCTTCGGCTAAAGCCCTCTGCTTTCGTTCCGCTTCCTCGGCTTGTTTACGTTGGGTAATATCCTGCTTAATGGCGACAAAGTGGCTGATTTCTCCCGCTTCATTACGGACAGGGGTGATGGTTTGTTCTTCTGTATAAAGACGGCCGTCTTTACGCCTATTGATGATTTCTCCAACCCATACATCTCCAGCTTGAATCGTGTTCCAAAGCGCTTGATAAAAAGAAGGGCTGTGCTGCCCTGATCGCAGCAGTCTTGGATTTTGTCCAATCGCCTCTTTTGCCTGGTATCCTGTCAAATTGGTAAAAGCGTGATTAACCCAGGTAATACGGCCGTCTCGATCCGTGATCACTATCGCATTCGCCGCCGACTCCAACGCGGCGCCTTGCAAATACAGCTTCGCTTCCGCAGCCTCCAAATTATCAGCGGTATCATTCAAATCACCCTGAAGTCGGGAAAAATAACGATACCCAAACTCACTCATCACATACGCAATAACCAAACCAAAAAATAAATTGACAATATCCTCGAAAAAGGGCCGCCCTAACAAAAAATAATTAACGGCTTCAACCAGAAACACCAATATGGAAGCAACGCCAAAAACAAGCCATCTGGCCCTGTCTAATCGCTGCAAACCTCGTTGTTTTAGCTGATTCTTTGAATCCATTACAATCCTGCATCCATTTACACGTCGTTCTAACAGTGTAACGAAATTGCCTATCAAATGACAATAAATACATTAGTACCACATAATCAAAAACCATCACAATAATAGCTGTTCGCCAGCCTCCTGGGCGCTGCCGGTTACTAGAAAATCATACGTCTCTTCCCCTGTGCTCAACACCTATCCGCGATCATGACAACCATCATAGAAGCTGAATGACATTTATACTTGGGCAAAATTTGAGATTTCAGTATGATTAGGGGTGTCTAACTATGCAAACTACATTACAAACGTGTCGGAGCCACATGACAAAGTCATGTATAGAACCCGATTATTTATTAACATAAGGAGTAGAATAAATGTTTACACCCACCCCGCTCAAGCTGCGTCTTCCTGTCCCCAGCGACATTGACATCGCCCAGGAAGCCACACTCAAATCCATCACCCAAATCGCCGCAGAAGTTGGTCTGCTGCCTGAAGAATTAGAATTCTACGGCAATTACAAAGCAAAAGTCCACTTGTCCGTCCGCGATAGATTGGCTGATCGACCCAACGGCAAATATGTAGACGTCACCGCCATTACCCCGACCCCACTCGGCGAAGGTAAAACCACCACTACCATCGGCCTCAGCCAAGCATTAGGCGCGCACCTGGGTCAAAAAGTCGTTACCTGCATTCGCCAGCCGTCACAAGGACCAACCTTTGGCATTAAAGGCGGCGCGGCTGGCGGCGGCTACTCCCAGATTATCCCGATGGAAGATTTCAACCTGCACCTCACCGGCGACATTCATGCCATCTCCGCCGCCAACAACCTGCTAGCCGCTGCCCTGGACACCCGTATCTTCCACGAAACACGCCAGAAAGATGAAGCTCTCTTCCGCCGCCTTTGCCCTACGGCCAAAGATGGCAGCCGCAAATTCTCCCCCGTCATGTTCAAACGGCTCAAGAAATTAGGCATTGACAAAACCGACCCCAACGACTTGACCAAAGAAGAAATCAGCAAATTCGTCCGCCTGGACATTGACCCCGACACCATCACCTGGCGGCGTGTGGTAGACATAAATGATCGCTACTTGCGCGGCATTACCGTCGGCCAAGGCCCCAAAGAGATGGGCATCACCCGCGAAACTGGTTTTGACATCACCGTCGCCAGCGAGATCATGGCTATTTTAGCCCTCACCACCAGCCTGGCCGATATGCGTGAACGGCTGGGTAATATGGTTATCGGGCAAAGCAAAGCCGGCGCGGCCGTCACCGCCGACGACCTGGGCGTGGGTGGCGCGCTCACCGTCCTCATGAAGGACGCCATCATGCCCAACCTAATGCAAACGCTGGAAGGCACGCCCGCCTTTGTCCACGCCGGCCCATTTGCCAACATCGCCCATGGCAACAGCTCTATCATCGCTGACCAAATCGCCCTCAAGCTGGTTGGCCCCGATGGCTACGTTCTCACCGAATCCGGTTTTGGCGCTGACATTGGTATGGAGAAATTCTTCGATATCAAGTGCCGCTACAGCGGCCTGGTTCCCGACGCCGTTGTGCTGGTGGCCACCATTCGCGCCCTGAAGATGCACGGCGGCGGCCCCACTGTGCGCGCCGGACAGCCGCTTGACCCGGCCTATACCGAGGAAAACCTGGAACTGCTGGAGAAAGGCGCGGTCAACATGGTGGTTCACATCAAGAATGCGCTGCGTTTTGGCATTCCCGTCGTCGTTGCCATCAACCGCTTCACGGACGACACTGACGCCGAGGTGGAACTGCTGCGCAAGATCGCCATTGAAGCTGGCGCGGAAGACGCGGTGATGAGTAACCATTGGACAGAAGGCGGTAAAGGTTCGGTTGAACTGGGTAAAGCGGTCATGGCCGCCTGCGAAAAACCAAGCAACTTCAAATTCCTTTACCCGCTAAACATTCCTATCAAAGAAAAAATCGAGATCATCGCTAAAGAGATTTATGGCGCCGATGGCGTAAAATACTCCGAGAAAGCGGAGGAGCAGATCGCCACTTACACGCGGCTAGGCTTTGATGGACTGCCAATGTGCATGGCCAAAACGCACTTGAGCTTGAGCCACGACGCCTTGCTGAAGGGCGCGCCCACGGGCTTCACCATACCCATTCGGGAGATTCGGGCCAGTGTTGGCGCCGGGTTCCTTTACCCGTTGGTGGGCCAAATGAGTACGATGCCTGGCTTGCCCACTCGCCCGGTCTTCTATGATGTGGACCTGGATTTGGAAACGGGCAAGGTGGTTGGCTTGTTCTAGTCTGGTAGTCGGGCTAACGACGAGAATTTTGTTACGAATTTGGAAACGCCCGGCGTGAGTCGGGCGTTTTTTGTTGGGCAATAACGGATTTTGGTAAGGAGCGGATTACAGATGAAGTTTCTTCTTCATGTCTGTGACGACCCGAATATCACTTGTTTTGAACCGCGACCGGTGACCAATGCGCGTTTGGGGCTAGAGGACAAGGTAGTGTTTGCTATCACGGGCTACACTATCTCCCGCCAGCGGGTAACGCCGCTGGCGATGCGCACCATTGACAACATGCTGCTGGAATTGGCCGGTCATGATGTTGAAATCCGTATTCAACCCTCTCTCTGGCCTTTATACGATGCGGTGGTAAACTCATCACTGCAATTTTCAATGATTCGGATGAGGAACGCTGTCCCAAGAGGTTAGTAATGAGGGATGGGGGAAGAGCAAAGCAATCTCGCCACGCATCACATATCACAAGAAAACCATGACCGAAGCTATCCAACAATACCCGTATCCCCGCCGCCGAGTCCTTCGTTATTTGCTTATCCGACTGGCCCGCGTCGTCCTACATACTCTGTCCGATTTTCAAGTCATTGGCCGCGAAAATCTTCCAAAAACCGGCCCGCTGCTGGTCGTCGGCAACCATTTCCATTTTGGCGATCCGGTGATTGCCGTCGCCATTGCCCTCTGGCCGATGGAGTTTTTGGGTGGCTTTCAATTCGTTGATGGGCCAACTTATGTGCATTGGATTCCATCGGTGTGGGGCTTTTACAAATTGCGGCGAGGGAATGCGTCGAAGGATGCGCTAAGGGCGGGAACGGCCGTTCTGCAACAAAACGGTATCCTGGGCATCTTCCCCGAAGGCGGCTCCTGGGCCGACGTCCTGCGCCCGCCCCGCCCCGGAACCGCTTACCTGGCCGTCCGCACCGGAGCGCCCATTCTGCCCATCGGTATAGACGGTCTGACCAACCTGTTCCCCTACCTGCACCAGAAAAAGCGGGCCACCGTGACGGTGCGCATCGGCAAACCCTTCGGTCCGTTCAAAGCGGAAGGTCGGGGACGGGAACGCCGTAAACAGCTTGACGCCATCAGCGACGAAATTATGCTGCAAATTGCAGCGCTGCTGCCGCCATCCCATCACGGCGTTTACGCCACCGATCCCAAACTGCGGGCCGAAGCGGAAAAAGTGTCGGCCTGGCCGTATGACGAGGCAGGGGAAGGGAATGTTTCGTAAACCGTGTTCCGTGTTCCGTGTTCCGTATTCCGTAGACCGTGTTCCGTATTCCGTGTTCCGTAAACTGAATAACGGATTACGGATTGCGGACAACGGATTACGGGTAACGGACAACGGATTACGGATTACGGACAACGGATTACGGGTAACGGACAACGGATTACGGATTGCGGACAACGGATTACGGGTAACGGACAACGGATTACGGATTACGGACAACGGATTACGGGTAACGGATAACGACAATTGAGGGGATTTTACATGAACTACGATCTGGTTATCAAGAACGGCCGTATCATCACCGCCCACACATCTTTCACTGCCGACATCGCCATCCGGGGCGAACAAATTGCGGCCATCGGGCAAAATTTGTCCGGCAAACGAGAGATTGACGCGGCCGGCAAGCTGGTCACGCCCGGCGCGGTGGACATTCATGTTCACCTGGAAATGCCTATCGGCAAATTCACCTCCAGCGACGACTTTTTTACCGGCACGCGGGCGGCAGCTTTGGGGGGAACGACGGCCGTTGTGGATTTCATCGAGCGGCAGCCGGGCGAAACGATGTTGGCTGCGCTGGCCGACCGCCGCGTGCTGGCCGACCCTAAAGTGGTGATTGATTACGGCTTGCACATGACCATCGGCCCTCACGACATCGCCCACCTGGATGAGGTTCCGGCAGCTTACGCAGCGGGCTGCGGCAGCTTCAAGCTGTACATGGCCTACGGCCTGCGCCTGACCGACGACCAGATATTCAAGGCGCTGACCGCCATCCGCAGCGTGAACGGACTGCCCGTCGTCCACGCCGAAAATTGGGACGTGATTTGCACCCTCATCGCCAAGAATTTAGCCAATGGCAACACTGCGCCTCGCTTCCATCCTCTCAGCCGTCCAGCCATCATGGAAGGAGAAGCGACCGGCCGTATCATTGACATCGCCGCACTAGTGGGGACGCGCCTGCACATCTTCCACGTCACCTGTGGCGAGACGGCGGGACGCATCGCCGCCGCCCGCGCCCGCGGCCTGCCCATCACCGGGGAAACCTGTCCGCAATACCTGCTCATCACACAGGAAGCCTATGACCGGCCCGGCGCGGCAGGGGCTTTGCCGGTGTGTGCGCCGCCTATCCGCACCCAGGATTCGCAGGATGCGCTGTGGCGGGCGCTGAGCAAGGGCGACTTGCAAATTGTCACCACTGACCACTGCCCTTTCACTCGCGCCGAGAAAGCGACAGGGATCACACTGTATGATTTCAGCCAAATTCCCGGCGGCGTGCCGGGGATTGAAACGCGGTTTACGGCCGTTTACAGCCAGGGTGTGCGGCGCGGTTTACTGACAGAGAATCAATGGGTTGACATCTGCTGCACGACTCCGGCCAAACTCGCCGGATTTAACAACAAAGGTGACATCGTCGTCGGCTATGACGCCGACCTAGTCATCTTCAACCCGGAAAAAGAGGTAACGCTCTCGGCTGCCTTCCTCCACGAAAACGTGGATTGGACTTTGTATGAGGGAATGGCGCTGCGCGGCTGGACGGAAACGACGATCAGCCGGGGCCGGGTGATTGTGGATGATGGGGAATTTGTGGGGGAGATGGGGAACGGCCGTTTCGTTAGACGAAGATTTGATGATTGATGATTGGGGACTCGCTCAATTAGCTGCTTACGCCCAAATACGCTTTAGTTTGACGAGCAAGAACACATGTGCTATTCTCCAACCTGTCCAAGTTGGAGAATACGGCCGTTTCCCCCCGCCTCCACCACTTCACTGGCCAATTCATAACCTGTAAACAAATCCCACAAAATATGGTTAAACAACCGCAAAGGATGCAGAGAACACAAGGATGACGATGAAAAAGTTATCGAGAAGGAATTTTGAAAAAGCGGTAAAGTTTATTCATGCACAGGCGCGGGAAGTAGATAAGCGGCTGTTTGCCTACCATTTTGAGGGGGGAACGGCCGTTTCTGTCCTCAATGTCCTTGCTGCCTACCAGAACAACGATGGCGGTTTTGGTCACGGTATTGAACCCGATTTTCGGCTCCGGGCTTCCTCGCCGATGGCGACCTCGGTGGGCTTGCAATATTGTACGGCGGTAGGCGCCGCCGCTGACCATCCCATTGTCCAGGGCGCAGTCCGCTATCTAGTAAACACCTTCGATGCCGAGTATGATTACTGGCCCGCCACTTATGAAAATGTCAATGACGAACCGCACGCATTTTGGTGGCATGTCTCTGGGCTAGAACCCCCCGATGAAACCAGATGGCCCAATCCCAGCGCTGAACTGGTTGGCTATTTGCATCATTATGCGGCATTGGTTCCGGCTGATTTTCTGGCACGGGTGACGACGCGGGCGCAGGCCAATTTGACCAGTTCCAGCATCATTACCGGTGATACGCCGCAAAAATACAATGTATTATGCTGGGAACGAGCTGTGCCTTACTTGCCGGACGGGGTAGGAACGGCCGTAATCACCGCCATCCGCCGCACCTTCGCCGCCTACAACGCCATCCAACCCGACACCTTTGAGGAGCTAGGCGTTCTAGCCTTTGCCCGCACGCTCGACACCCTGCTAGCTCAAATCGCGCCGGACGCCATACAGCAGGCGCTTGACGCCGAAATTGACAATCAGGCGGCCGACGGCGGTTGGTGGCCGGGCTGGCATTGGGGGCAGTATGAAGATGTCTGGCCCGTTGCTCAACAGGAGTGGGCCGGCAAAATCACGGTCGAAACGCTCTTAACCCTGAGAAATTTCAACCGGATTGGACTTGAGTGATTTTACCGCACCAAATTTTCCCGGAAACTTATGTAGAGCGATCATTAAAAACTTTCATCTCAGTTTCCGGGAAAAACGCTGTATTTACAAATAACGCACAAACTCGTTCCGTTCGTTCACCAAAACGGCCGTTGACTCAACCGGCTCATCGCTTAATTCAAAGCCAATGATGATGATTTCCTCTCCGGCTTTAATCAGGTGGGCGGCGGCGCCGTTCATTGTAATCACGCCGGAATTGCGCGGCCCAGGAATAGTGTACGTATCCAGCCGGGCGCCGCTGGTGTTGCTAACAACCAATACTTTCTCGCCGGGATGTAATCCCGCTTGTTCCATTAAATCTTCATCAATTGTAATACTGCCAATATAATTGACATCAGCTTCCGTTACGGTTGCTTTGTGGATTTTAGACCGGTAATACCATCTCATTCGTTATACTTCCTCGAAAAGTTTTGACTAATTTTAACCCAGTTGGTCACAATTGGGTTTTGTTGTAATATGACGCTTACAATCCTGCTCGGACCGGCCCGATCTGTGCATATTCTGTGCGCTCTGTGTCCATCTGACAAAGTTACAATCGGGTTTACGTCGAGCGCCAAACCGGAAAACGATGCAGCGGAATAACATTTATCCCACGCACAAACATGGCGAGTTTTTACTGCGGGTAGGCCGGCCGTTTCCCTACGGCGCCAGCTTCGTTCCCGGCGGCATCAACTTTTCCATCTTTTCCCGCCACGCCACTGGCTGTACTTTGGTTCTCTTCCAGCGCGGCCAGCCAGAGCCATTAGCCGAAATCCCCTTCCCCAAAACCTTCCGCATCGGCCACATCTTCACCATGATCGTCTTTGGCCTGGACTATGAAACCATCGAATACGGATACCGGATGGACGGGCCATTTGAGCCGGAAAAAGGCCACCGCTTCGATCCGGCCAATATCCTGCTTGACCCCTACGCCAAGGCAATCAACGGACGGGAAGTGTGGGGAGAACCACCCCACACCAACAGCGGCTACCCCTACCGCGCCCGTCCCATCTACGACGATTTCGATTGGACGGGCGACCGTCCCCTGGAAATCCCTGCCGAAGACCTCATCATCTACGAAATGCACGTGCGCGGCTTCACCCGCCATTCCTCGTCCGGCGTCAAACATCCCGGTACGTTCGCCGCCATGCGCGAGAAAATCCCCTACCTGCAACAGTTGGGCGTCAATGCCGTCGAACTCATGCCCATCCATGAATTTGACGAATTTGACAACACATTCACCAATCCCCTGACCGGCGAACGGCTGCTGAATTATTGGGGCTACAACAGCATCGGCTTCTACGCGCCCAAAGCCGTGTATGCGTCCAGCGGCAAGGATGGGATGCAGGTGGATGAATTTAAGGCGCTGGTTAAAGAGTTCCATAAACACGGCATCGAAGTGTATCTGGATGTGGTCTTTAACCATTCAGCCGAAGGGGGCGAGGACGGGCCGACAATTTCCTACCGGGGGATTGATAATAAAACGTATTACATGCTTAAGGAAGACGGCCGTTACCAAAACTTCAGCGGCACCGGCAACACCATGAACTGCAACAACCCCGTCGTCCGCAAAATGGTCATGGATTGCCTGCGCTACTGGGTGGCCGAATACCATGTTGACGGCTTCCGCTTCGACCTGGCCTCCATCCTGGGCCGCGACGCCAATGGCAACCCACTGACCAACCCGCCACTCATCGAGGCAATGGCTTACGACCCCATCCTGGGCAAAACCAAGCTCATTGCCGAAGCCTGGGATGCGGGTGGATTGTACCAAGTTGGCTCATTTCCCAGTTACGGCCGTTGGGCCGAATGGAACGGCAAATACCGCGACACCTTGCGCCGCTTCCTCAAAGGAGATACCGACCAGACCTGGGAAATGGCCCAGCGCATCCAGGGGTCGCCTGACCTTTACGCCGAACGAACCCCCACTGCCTCCGTTAACTTCATCACCGCTCATGATGGCTTCACCCTGGCCGATTTATTTGCCTACAGCCAAAAACATAACCTTGCCAACGGCGAGTACAATCGGGATGGCGCTGACGACAATTACAGTTGGAATTGGGGGCGCGAAGGCCCGACAGAAGACCCTAAAATCAACACCCTACGCCGCCGTATGGCTAAAAACGCCATTGCCATCCTAATGGTCAGCCAGGGCATCCCGATGTTGTTAATGGGCGATGAAATCGGCCGCACCAAATTAGGCAACAACAACGCCTACTGTCAGGACAACGAACTAAACTGGTTCGACTGGCGCTTACTGGAAACCAACGCCGATCTTTTACGCTTCGTCCGGCAATGCATCGCCTTCCGCAAAGCACACCCGTCCGTGCGCCGCCAGATTCATTTACAACATTCAAATGAGACAGACAGGGGCTGCCCGGACATCTCCTGGCACGGCGTTACGACCAGTAACCCCGATTGGGGCAAAGACAGCCATACACTAGCCTTTATGCTGTGCAGCCAGCAAGCCCCTCGGATTACGGATGACAACATCTATGTGGCCCTAAACATGCATTGGAAAGACCACATTTTTGAACTGCCCACGCTGCCCGAAACGATGAAATGGCATCTTTTTGCCGACACAAGTTGTCCGACTCCTAATGACATTTGTTTGCCAGGGCAAGAACGATTATTAGCCACCCAACACAAAATTTACGTACACCGGCAGTCGTTGGTGATTCTGGTTGGGCGATAACAGATCAGGTGCATGGCGCTATTGGAAGTGCCATGCACACCCATAAGCGATGCGGTGAAATGTCAAGAGGCAAAATCAAATGAATTTCACCGATAAGCAGGCAAGCTAACGCGCACCTGCCCGAAGCACCTTAAAAAACACATAGCAAGTGATGGATAAAGGCCCACAATGATGAGCTAGTTAA
>JAJRYT010000068.1 GCA_024275635.1 Chloroflexota bacterium
CAGGGGCGCGTCCATGATGGGCGTGTTTGGGAGGGGGAAAGATGGGCGGGCGGTGGGAGGCGCGGCGGTGGCTGGGGCTGGATAGGCGGGAGGCACGGCCGTTTCCGTTGCCACAATCAATTGTACGGTGGGGGGTGGGGGCACGGCCGTCTTGTCTACGCCAACCGTCTGAGTGCAAGCGGATAAAAAGAGCCAACCAAAGAGCAAAATTACTTTTTTCATGCGGATTTCCCCCTTTCAAGGTGTATAGTCAACGGCGGTGCGCGGTAAGCACGACCCTGGACAGCGCGGGAAGCGGCTCTCTGCAATCGTCATCGGTTCTCCTTGCTCGCGCCCTACAGCGCGGATACGCGCCGATTCATTACCTGGCTCCATTTCCAGGTAGAAAATGGTGGTTCCATCCCGACTCCAGATGGGAAACTGGCCCCATTCCGCCCGTACCACAGATGCGTTTGTTTCTGTGTCTAAAATCTTGAGCTGGTGATTTCCCGACAAATCATAGGCGCTGTAGGCAAGGTGACGGCCGTCCGGCGACCAAACCGGCGAACGCGCAAACTGGGATGTTCCCGACGGATATGCCGCCTGATTTTCCAACACCTGCCACGTCGCCAATGCGCCCAGGCCGCCCACTTCCGCCTTGCCCAAATCGGTTGTGACCAGCAGCCCCGTTTTGGATGGATGCCAGTCAAGTTGATCGACCCCAGGCGTAAACAGGCCGCTGTCTACAATTTCCCCTGTACGCGCATTGACGGCCATCAGCCGGTAGCCGGAGATAATTCGGGTGGCCGCCCCGCCATTGGCATAGCCGACCAAAAGCCACTCTGTTTGCGGAACCCAATCCAGCAGAGCCACCGCGTCGTAACGGTAATCGGGGACTGCCAATGGCCACTCCATACGGTCTGCGCCATCGCGGAAGTCAACTTGTAACAGTCGGGAAACGGCGACTTCTCCCGTGTCGTTTGTTTCCAGGAAAATGAGAGAAGCCGCTATCGTATAATCTTCATTCCAGAGGGGCGTCCCTGCGCGTATCTGGTTATCCACAGTTGCCCACGTCACCCAACCGCTGGTTTCACTGTGTAAAAGACGGCCGTCCTGATGATAAAAATAACTGTTCGTCAGGCTCTCATCATGAACCAGCAATCGGTCTCCTGCCGGCGACCAGTCAACGTCTCTAAGGTTTACCTGCGTACTGAACCAGGCTGTCTCTGCATCTAAATTGAGGACGGTTAACTGCCCGTTTGTGGAAAAGTAAGCCAGTTTGCCGGTGAGCGGCGCGCCGCCGCATCGGCTGAAGTTGGGGTGAACATTGCAGTCGTCAACGGGGTATACAGCGATGGCAGGCGTTGGCGTTGAGCGTATTCTGGTGGGGAATGTGCCTGGCGGCGGGCCGGGATAAGGCGGGGTTGGTTGTATTGGCGGAGGTGGATAGGCAGGTGTGGGGTCATCTTCAAGCGGCGGGACAGGTTGTTCGGTTAAGACGGCCGTAACCGTCATTTTTGGCGTAGATGATGGGGATATAACGGGCGCGGCCGTCCCCCCCGCCCCCTCAGTCGGAACACATGCAGACAATAACATCCAAATAGACCCCAATATGATTTTTTTCATGGAACCTCCACCACGTACAAATCCGTCCCGCTGACGAAGGCCAGCCGCGTTCCGTCGGGCGACCAACGGACGGAGTGGACGGCAGGCCGCGGCAGGGCGAGGGGAACGGGGGCGTTGTTGGGGTTGAGCGGGTCGGATAGCAGCCAGATACGGCCGTCTTCATCCCACACCGCCGCGCTTCCTCCATCC
>JAJRYT010000069.1 GCA_024275635.1 Chloroflexota bacterium
TAGAGGCCATCGAATAGAATTCGACGGCTGGGACAGGAAACGCGCTCAAGCGCGTTGGAGGCGGTTTTTTAGTGCGCTTTAGCGTACTTGTTATCTCAGCCATCGGTTTGCAACCGTTGGCTACCTACCGGGAAAAGGAAAAGGGGAAAACATGGCCTTTTGGAAATTGTATTATCATCTTGTTTGGAGTACGAAAAACCGGCAGCCATTCATTACCGCCCAAATTGAGCCGCATCTTTACGCCTTTTTGGTGAGCCGCGCCGCAGAGATGAATGTTTTTGTTTATCAGGTGAATGGTATGCAAGAGCATGTGCATGTGGTAGCCGCCATCCCACCCAAACATGCAATAGCCACAGTGGTGAAAAATCTCAAAGGCGCCAGTTCTCATTTCATCAATGACCGCCAATGGCTGGATGAGCATTTTGTCTGGCAGCGGGGGTATGGGGCGCTCTCGGTAGGGGAAAAACAACGGCCGTTTGCCGAACGGTACGTCGCCAACCAGAAACAACATCACACACAACAAACCGCTAATAGTTGGCTGGAATATACCACCCAATTCGATGAAGGACCGTCAGAAGCAAAACCAAAAGCGGAGGGGCTGATCCGCGAATCCGGCGCTGTTTACCAGGTCAATGATGATGAATTTCCTTTTTAGCCATCGAATAAAATGCTATCGAAACGAATCGCCATCGAATGGAATTCGACGGCTGAAACAGGAAACGCGCTCAAGCGCGTTAAACAATAGTGCGCTTCAGCGTACTTCTTGTATCAGCCTATGAATTCATTCATAGGAAAAAGACCATGCCGCGCAAACGCAAAAAACACGATCCGGCCCAAATGGCCTTGCTCGAAGTCCGCACCAAAACCGCCCCCTGTGTGCCCGCCATCCGCACGGCCGTTACCGAATGGGTAGACAACGGCTACAAGGGCGCCACCCAAACCAGCAAAACCCTGCTCAACCATTGGTTCCACACCGACCACCGTTTGCCCAACGGTCAAAAATTCGCCTACTATCCCTTCCAACGGGAAGCCATCGAAACCCTCATCTATGTCTACGAAGTGGCCCAAAAACGACGCCACAAAGAGCTGTTGGAAGCGTATGCCGACTTGCCCAATCTGCGCCTTTTGCAATACGATAATTTCTCCCGCCTTTGCTTGAAAATGGCAACCGGCACGGGCAAAACCAAAGTCATTTCTTTGGCCATCGCCTGGCAATACTTCAACGCTATATTGGAAGACGCCAACGCTTACGCGGCCACCAGCCTGCTCATTGCCCCCAACGTCATCGTTTACCAACGGCTGCGCACCGATTTTGTGGGCGGTAAAATCTTCCGCACCGACCCCGTCATTCCCCCCGCTCTCAAAATCTTTTGGGAATTCGATTGTTACATGCGCGGCGACAGCGAACGAGCCAGCTCCCAGGGCGCTTTGTACGTGGCCAACATTCAACAACTTTACGAACGGGAAGACAAAAGCAACGACGATGAAACGGACATCATGACCATGATGCTGGGTTCCAAACCGCCCGCCCAAACCAACAGTATTGAACCATTTGACCAGCGCATCCTGAAACGGGGCAATCCTGTCTTTGTGGTCAATGATGAAGCCCATCATACCCATGATGAAGATAGCGAATGGAACCGCACCATTCGCCGCCTACATGACAACTTATCGGAGCAAAACGGTTCCGGTCTCATGCAGCTAGACATGACGGCCACACCCCGCTACAGTAAAGGCTCCCTCTTTACCTGGACGATTTTTGATTACCCGCTGAAACAAGCGATTATTGACAATGTGGTGAAACGGCCGCTCAAAGGCGTTGCCAAAGGGTTGGGCGAAACCCCCTCCGACATTGCCAGCGTTCGTTACCAAACCTATCTTACGGCCGGCGTCCATCGCTGGCGTGAATATCGGGACAAGCTGGCAAGGTTAGAACGAAAACCCGTTCTCTTTGTCATGATGAACAGCACCAAAGACGCTGATGATGTGGCCGATTACCTCCGCGCCAAATATCCGGGCGATTTTGCCGGGGATAAGCTGCATGTCATTCATACCAATCGCAAAGGGGATGTTTCTAAACGTGATTTGGAACTGGCTCGGAACGTGGCCCAAACAATTGACGAGGCTGACAATCCCACCAATTGCATTGTCAGCGTCCTGATGCTGCGCGAAGGTTGGGATGTGCAAAGCGTGACGGTGGTCGTTGGCTTGCGTCCCTACACCAGCAAAGCCAACATCTTGCCCGAACAAACCATCGGGCGCGGATTGCGCCTCATGTTTCGGGGCGGCTTTGGCCCCAATCCCGCTTTCCGGGAACAGGTGGACGTAATCGGCAATAAAGCGTTCATCCAGTTTGTCGAACAGCTTGAACAGGATGAAGATTTGGAACTGCAAACGGTTGACCTGGACGCCGAACCCGTTGTCATTGAAACCATCTTCCCTGACGAAAACAAGCTGGACAAAGACATTACCATTCCGGTTCTCAGCCCCATGCTAACCCGCAAGCGCACATTGGCCGAAGAAATCGCCGCCATTGACGTATCCAAAATCCAGACGCCCAAGCTGCCCAAAAAAGAGGGCGACGCCGCCGCCCAAACCTTCCGTTATGAGGGGTATGACATCATCACCCTGGAAAAAATCATTGACCGTGAATACGCGATCCCCGAAGTGCAAACGTCACAAGAAGTCATTTCCTACTATGCCAAACGCATCGCCGCGGACGTGAAACTGCCCTCCCAATTCGCCGCTCTGGTTCCCAAAGTGCGCCAATTCCTGACCCATCACGCCTTTGGCGAAACGGTTGACTTGAGCGAACCGGCGATGATAAAGGCGATCTCGCACAAGATTGCCCAACACGTCACCGTCAAAGCGTTTGTCAAAATTCTGCGCGATGTGGTGGTTCAGGAACAAACGCCGGCGCTGGAAAGGGAAGGACGGCCGTTGTCCGACTGCCCCGGCTACCCCTGGTCGCGGCCCACGTTGGAAGCCAGCAAAACTGTCTTTAATCTAGTGGCGGCCGATAACAAGTACGAGAAAGCGTTTGCCGCCTTCCTGCAAAAAGCGCCTGATGTGGTTCGCTTTTCCAAACTTCCCGAACGGTTTGGCTTTACCATTGCCTACACCGATGCGGCGGCCAATCTGCGCTATTACGAGCCTGATTTTACGGCCGTTACGACTGATGGCGTTCATCACCTGATTGAAACCAAAGGCCGCGAAGATGTGGACGTCAAACACAAAGACCGCGCCGCTCAACTGTGGTGTGAAAATGCGACCCGGCTCACCGGCACGCAATGGGAATACAAGAAGGTCATGCAAAAAGGTTTTGAGAAATTGCAACCAGATGATTTTGAGGATTTGATTGCTTTGAAGCCCATTACGCTTATGTAATGGGGGAAGTAAACTAATGACGAAAAAATATGGTTCTTCAGGATTTCGTGGGGTCAGGAAAAGATTGGCAACGAATTAGCGCGAATTTGCACGAATTGTAAAAAAATTAGTGAAAATTCGTTGCAAAAGTTTGTAGCCCAACAAGTCAACCCCATAAAATCCCAAAGACCCTAAATTTTCTGGCGGGATGGGGCGCTTGGTGAAAATACATCTCTTGATTGAGCGCTTCATTTTTGCTGAGACTCTAGCGCTGGGGCCAGCGTCCCCGTCGCGCCCCTTTGCGGGCTGGTATTTGTTGTCGGCGATGCCTCTGTGCTAATTAACCTGGCCTGGCCGGGCAAACTGCATTTACTCAACAATCTGTATGAGAATTTGCTCATACCACGCGCTGTCTGGTAAGGGATTGTCGAAAAAGGGGCCGGGAAACCTGGCGCTTTGGTAGGGAAGTACATACCCTGTCCCATTCATTTCACTCACTGAGTCGTTTGCATTGACTCACTGAGTCAACTCATTTCACTCACTGAGTCAATTTAATTCTTTCAGTGAGTGGAAACGGCCGTTTTCCCCAGCATCATCTCGAACAGTTCGACGCCAATTTTGACCACAGTGGCCGGTTATCTCTTTGTCATCGCCAGGATTTCAAAGCAAGCATTGGTTTGGAAACGGGCCATTGCTTGCAGCCTCTCCCGGTTTTTAGGTGTGAGGCGCCAGTAGTTGGGCGTCATCTGTACCAGGTTGGCCAGCGCCGACTGGCCCAGGCTCATCTCAAAGGATAACGGTCGACTCTGTCGCCATACAAACCCGCTGGCGGCAACTAAATACCGAATGAGAACAGCTTTACCTTTCACGTTTTACGTTTTAGAATGACTTTGCCGACATTCGGTTGGCATTTGTCGTAACGTGATTACTAATCCTCCCGGAGGTTGGTCTGATGAAAACAGCTAACCACTCGTGAACCTCCGGGAGGATGGCTGCGTCGTAACTTAAAAACGGAGAACAAGAATATGTTCAAAGACATTGCCGACGTTCGAGGGAGGCTGGGACGCCAACAATACATCGCTTCCGAAGAAATCGGAACCGTCGTCTACCTGGCCCAATCCTTATGCAAACCTATTTTGGCCGAAGGGCCGGCCGGAGTGGGAAAGACGGAATTGGCCAAAGCGTGGGCGGCGGCGGTGGGACGGCCGCTTGTCCGCCTGCAATGTTACGAAGGATTAGACGAGAGTAAAGCTCTGTACGAATGGGAGTACGCCAAGCAGATGCTTTACACCCAACTCCTGCGTGACACCCTGCAAAACGTCCTCAGTGATGTGCAAAGCCTGGGCGAAGCCGCCAACCGGCTGGCCCAGGAAGAAGATGTCTTTTTCTCCGAAAACTTTCTCCTGCCCCGCCCCCTGCTGACCGCGCTCATGTCCGACGAGCCAGTCGTCCTCCTAATTGACGAAATTGACCGCGCTGACGTGGAGTTCGAAGCCTTTCTGCTGGAAGTGTTGTCCGATTTTCAGGTCAGCGTGCCCGAATTAGGCACCATCCACGCCAAACACCAGCCAATGGTTTTGCTGACCAGCAACAACACCCGCGAACTCAGCGAGGCGCTCAAGCGGCGCTGTCTTTACCTCTACGTGGACTACCCGACCCATGACGCCGAACTGAACATTGTGCGTCTGAAAGTGCCCGATTTAAGGCCGGAAATGGCGCAGCAGGCGGTAGCCATCGTTCACCAGCTACGCAACATGGATTTACGCAAACTGCCCAGCATCAGCGAGACGTTGGATTGGGCGCGGGCCTTGGTCACGCTCAACGCCGATTCGATTGACGAGAAGACGTTGACGAACACCCTGACCGTTTTGCTCAAATATGAGGCCGACGTGGCTAAAGCAAAACGGATGATGGGCAATGGGGGGAGTCGTTATCCGTAGCCCGTAGTCCGTAAGCCGTAGTCCGTAAGCCGTAGTCCGTAAGCCGTAGTCCGTAAACCGAATACGGAACACGGAATACGGAACACGGAATACGGAACACGGAACACGGAACACCGAATACGGAATACGGAACACGGAACACGGAACACCGAATACGGAATACGGAACACGGAACACGGAATACGGAACACGGAATACGAAAAATGGACGACAGAATCGTTGAATTTGTACGGGGTCTGCGGGCGGCGGGTGTGCGCGTGTCACTGGCGGAGTCGGTGGATGCGATGAATGCTGTTGAGGCTCTGGGTATCGCTGAGAAAAATACCTTCCGCGAATCGCTGCGGGCGACGCTGGTGAAGGAATCGGATGATTTTGCCGCCTTTGATGAGTTGTTCCCGCTTTACTTTGGCAGCAGCGGCCCGGTTCTGCAAAGCGCCCTGGAAGATTTAAGCGGTGATGAACAAGAGATGTTACAGGCGGCGCTGGCGGCAATGAGCGGCCGTTTACAGCAGTTGATGGATTGGCTGACCAGCGGCGAGGGACCGACCAAAGAGGAGTTGGAAGAACTGGCCCGGCGATCAGGAGCCGACTGGGCCGACAACCAGCGAGAAGGACACTGGGTGACGCGGCGCATGTTACAACAGATGGGATTCGCCCATCTGGAAGAGCAAATTCAACAGTTGGTGCAAAAGTTGCAAGAGATGGGGATGAGCCAGGAGGCGATTGAGAAACTGCTGGGCGTGGTGGAAGCGAATCGGGAAGCGCTGGCGGAGCAGGCGGCGCGGCAGGTGGGGTTGCAAATCGCCCAACAACGCGCTAACCGCCCTGATGATTTGCACGGTTCTGACTTGATGAATAAGCCATTTAATACCCTGACCGAAGAGGAAGCCAACCTGTTGCGCAAAGAGGTGCAGCGGCTGGTGACGCAGTTACGCAGTCGGGCCGCTTTGCGGCGTAAGCGGGGGGCAAAAGGCAAGTTTGACTCGAAGGGAACGATTCGAGCGAACCAGCGATATGGCGGCGTGCCGCTGGAGTTGAAGTTTAAGAAGAAGAAGCTGAAACCGAGTCTGGCGCTGATTTGTGATGTCTCGACTTCGATGCGGCCGGTGGCGGAGTTTATGCTGCGGCTGGTGTATGAACTGCAAGACCAGGTGGCCAAGACACGCAGTTTTGCCTTTAATTCGGATATGCAGGAGATCAGCGTAACGCTCTCTGGCAACCGGGCGGCGGAGGCGGTGACGGCCGTTCTCTACAACATCCCCCCCGGCTACTATGCCACCGACCTGGGTAACAGCTTGAATACCTTTTTCAAGGAGTGGCTGAGTGCGGTAGACGGCCGTTCCACAGTAGTGATTGTGGGGGACGGCCGTAACAATTACAATTCGCCCCGCACCGATTTAATCAAAACCTTACAGCGTCGCGCCAAACGTCTCATCTGGTTCAACCCCGAACATCAACGGCAGTGGGGTACGGGCGACAGCGACATGTTCGAATATGCCCCACTTTGTGATGCTGTCTACGTGGTACGCAATCTGGCGCAGTTAGCGACGGCCGTTGATAAACTAATGGCCGGCGGCTGAAATCTACAACCCATTAAGTCATGTCCGCTTTGCAGCCATCAATTCTTGTATTTGAGATTCCCTTCCAACGGGAAAACAGGCATTGCGTGATACCCAATTCCTTTTCAATGGCCGACGCACTTTTACTGTTGTTTTGCCATAAGGGTAACAGCCTGCGCGGCGGCGCTCAGGGCAGCGTGATTTCCAGCGCGTCGGTGTACGGGTTGCCGGCTACGTCAAAGATCAGCGCCGGGGTTAAGTCGGGGTAGCTGTACATGCCGGTACGCATGGTAAACGGCCGTTTCTCCCCTACCGGCCAGTCCAATTCAACCATACTGACAACCACATCCTTTGCCTGCCACTGCCGGGCGGGGAAGACGGCCGTATCCTTCTGACTCACCAGGTCGCCATCCGCATTCAGTAAATGATTAAAAAGATGATAATCGGCCAATGAAGGCTCGCCGGCGTACCAGTAAACGCGCCATGTCGCCGTCCCGTCTTCATGCAGTATTGGCGCGTCATAGCCCCAAAAGGCGGCCCAGTTGGTCAAAATCCGGGGAGGATCGAAGGTGAAGGCGGGGGTGGGAACGGCCGTTGCCGCCAGCGCCAACACCTGGAGCGATCCTTCCCCCCGGCGCAAAGGGATCGTCTCCACCGGGGACGCCGCCGCCTGGTAAAGCGCCGTCCCCTCCCCCGCCGCCGGGTCCAAAAACACAACGGCGGCCGTAGCCGGAAACACCGCTGACTGGCGCACGTCCACAAAGCGGTGCGGCGCATCGCGCAGCAAAACCGAGTAAACCGCCGGGAAAGCGTCCACCTGCGGCGCGTCGCCGGCCCCGGCAATCAAAATTTCGGCCGCGCCCGTTTCGGCCAGCATCTGTTTGGCCTGCGCCGCCGCCGCCAACTGCCGCGCCAGCGGCGGGCCTACGCCGCCCGGCGTCGCCTGCCCGCTCACAAAGACCAGCAGCCGCCCCCACAGCCAGACCTGGGCCAATGCGGACGCGCCCAGCGCCGCCCAGCTAATCGCCCGCCCGATCCGGGCCAACCGGCTGAACAGGACTCCAGCGGCGATGTATGGCGCAGGATAAATGGGCAGTAAATAATGGAGGACGACGGGCAGCCGGGGCCAGGTGAAGAGGATGAGCGGCGCGACTGTCCACACCCACAATAAAATGCCCGCTTCGGCAGCCGGGCTATGGCCGCGCCCGCGCCAGCCCAACCAGCCAAACCCGCCAAGGATGAGCGCGCCCCAGAGCAGGTACACGGCCGTCATCTCCGGCGCCGTCTCTAAAAAAGCGGCAAACGCTTCCGGCCCGGTCAGGGCGTGAATTTCCTGCCCGGAGATGAGCAGCCAGGCATACCGAAACGCGGTGAAGGTGAACGGCCGTGCCGCCGCCCCGGTTCCAGACAGAACGGCCGTCACACTTTCGCCAGATGTTGTCAGGTAATAAGCAAACGGCAGCGCTGTCAGCGCCGCCAGCGCCGCGCCCAGCCCCGCCAGCCGCCAATTTACACGCCGCCGAAAAATGACCAGGAACAGCATCGTGGCCAGCAGCAGCGCTATCCCGGCCAGGTGCGCCTGGACAGCAACGGCCAGGCAGAGCAGGTGGACGATGATGAACTTCGGTCGTCTTTCGATAAAAGCCAGCGCGCCGCTGATACCCCAGCCGACCACAAAAAAGGGCAGCAAATTCTGCGCCCAGATTTTGCGCGAATGGTGTACGGCCCAGGGACTGACGGCAAACATCAGCGCGGCGGCTAGAGCCGCTTCCACGCCCCAATAGCGGCGGGCCAGCCAGTAACAGCCCAGGACGGCCAGCGTGTTGAGCAGTCCGGTGAACAGGGTGGCCGCGTACACATGCCGCCAAAGCGCCAACGGCAGGGCGTAAAGCCACACGCTCATCGGAAAGTTGGCAAACCCCACCGAACTGCTAATGCCGCGAATGGGGAAGGATACGCCTTCGGCCATATCCAGCGCCAGCGCCATCAGGCGGGCCTCGTCGGCCTTAAATTCGGTTAAGCCGGGCCAACCCAGGCGCAGCGTCCCGGCCAAAAGGAGGATGGCAAGTAATAAAACTGTTTCCCCGCGCCGGGACAGGTTGGTTGGTTTTTCTGTCAGCATGGTTGATTTTAGATTTTTTTGCCACGAATTACACGAATTTGAACACTTTTAATTCGTGTAATTCGTGAAATTCGTGGCGAAAATGCTTTTAAGTGTGCTATTGAATCACTAATTCGCCAATCTGGTAAACGTCGTTGGGCTGGCGACGGCCGTTTACCTGCACAGGCTGGCGAATCATGGTTGCCGGGTCGTATGAGCCTATCCAGATGGGGTAACGGCCGTCCGGCAAATCCAGCGGTACGGTCAGGGTGTAGGCATCGTCAATCACCTCGCCTACCTCCCAAACATGGGTGGGATATTGACCGTTAAGCGGCGGTCGGTCGCCGACGGCCAGGGGCGGCTGGCCGGGAAGGGCCAGATGGATGAGGGTGGTGTAGTCGGCGGCGGGCGCGGCTGTCACCAGCCACTGGACTTGGATGTCAACTTCATCGCCGGGATGAGCGGTTGTGGCGGCAAGGGATGCGGCCGTTAACGCCACCCCTTCGCCAACCTCAGCCAACGCGTCCCCGGCGGGCGGCGGCCACGCAGCCGGGATGATTTTGACGGCGCCCACGTCTACGGCCGTTTCTTCTCCGGCCAGGTGAACGAAGGCGCGCGCCAACACCGGCGCGGCCAGCGCTTCGTCCAGGCGGACGGCAAAGCGGTCAGCCACAATCGCGCCCGACGGCCACAAGTCGGCCGGGTACAGCCCGCGCCCATGATAGCTATGCAGTTTGCCAACGACGGGCAAGTCGCCCTCTGTTTCGCGGCCAAACAGTTCCAGAACTATTTCGGGCGGCGTGTCGAGCGGCGACTCGGCCTGCCAGTAGAGAGTAAACCAGATTGAATTACCGGGAACGGCCGTTGCCGTCTCTACCTGCGCCCCCAACAGCTGCGCCTGTTGGCCCATCTCCGCCCCAATCAGGGCAGCGCTGTCCGGAATCTCAGCCACAATGGGCGGCCGGGCATAGACGGGCGGGATGACAAAAATCAATGAAAACAGCGTTGTTGCTAATCCCAATGACGGCCAGACTATTTTGGGTAATTGGTAATCTGTAATGGGTAATTGAGATAGGCCGTAGGCCAGCCCCAGCGCCAGCGGCACGATGGCCGGGAACAGCAATCGCCCCTGCGCTGCCTCTGTTTTGAGCATGAACATGAGTAATCCGGCGTAGACGGCCAGCGGCCACCCGGCCAGCCAGAGAGATGGTTGAAGATTGAGGATTAATGATTGAAGATTGATGATTGAAGATTGAAGATTGATGATTGAAGATTGATGATTAGGGCGGTTGATCTTTAATCTTAAATCTTTAATTTTCCAAATGCCGCCGCTTACGGCCAGGAGCGTTACGCCATCCCAAAGCCAGTAAATCCAATTCGGGGCGCGCACATTGAACCAACCAAAGACAGCGATGAGTGAGAGCCACAAGCCGCTGGATTCGCCCCAGACCTGCCACAGGGTGTAAGCGCGGTCGCCGCCGGCGATTTGGATGAACTGGTTGGCGGCCGTCCAGTCGCCGTAAAGCGTCCAGTTGCGCCGCCAAAGCCAGCCGGCGATGAGCAGGACGGGGAGGATGACGAGGAGGAGATTGATGATTAATGATTGAAAATATCGGCTAATCTTTAATCTTTGATCTTCAATCATTGTATAACTATCACGCAGCGCCAGCAGGATAAGGATGCTCAGGGCGTACAGCCCCAGCAGGACGCCGGTGTTTTTGGTGAGGGCGGCCAGGCCGATGGCGCTGCCCAGAATGAGGAGTCGGGAGGGGGAAACGGCCGTTACCCACAACCGCAGTAACTGCCAGACAGCCAGCGAACTGAGAAAAATAATCAAAGGATCATTGCCGATGGCGCTGTGAACAAAATTAAATTGAGGCAAAAAAGCGGCCAGCGACACGGCCAGCAGCGCTCTTTGCGGTTCATTCGGCCAGAGCAAACGGCCGCTGCCGTAAATAGATAACAGCGTCCCCAACCCTAACAAGGCCGACAGCCCACGCAGGAGGTGGGCGGCCAAAGCATACTCGCGCCAGGGCCACGCTTCGGCCGGCGTGTGGACGGCCGCATTTCGGTTGGCTGGCGCCGCCGCATTGCCAATTCCCTGGGGGAAAAATGGGTTGAGCCGGACGGTCTGGCGCGGGTTTTCGGTCACGATGGGGCGGATGATCTGGGCGGCAAGCCAGTAATAAAGCGGCGGCTGGGCCGCTTCCTGGCTGAGCCATTCATCGTAAGCCGCGCCCTGGGCGATGAAGGGGAGCCGCTTGGTATCGGCGATGTATTGGGCGGTAAAATAGTGCCAATGTTCGTCGGGTGCTTCAAAGAGGGGATTGACCACGCTGTAGGCCAGGGTGATGACCAGGTACAGCGCCAGGATGAGCAGCAGGGGGACGGGCGGGCGTTTCATGGCAGGGTAATGGCGCCCAAAATGAATTGATTGTTGTCTTGCGGCTGGCCTTGATAGCTGACGGACGGCCGTTCCTCCGTTTCCGGGTCAAATAACCCAACAACCAGCGTATGCGTACCGGACGGCAGATCGAGCGGCAGGTCAAACGTGTAGGCGTCGGTCACAACTTCGCCCGCGCGCCAGCTCAGGGTGGGGCGCAGCCCAGCGCCGGGTACAAACCCCTGCTGGGTGATGATGTCGCCGTCGGCGGTAACGAGATGGACGAAGGAGTAATAGTTTGTGTCTGGCGCGGCTTTGGCCTGCCAATACAGGGTCACGCCAAGCGTGTCGGCCGTTTGTTCGTACATGTACCCGCTTAGTTGAATGTCCGGCCCAAAATCAACCTGTGTGGGGGCAATGTAATCGGGCAGTTCCGTCACCAGCGGCCACGGTTTGACTTCCACTTCCCCCAGGTTGTTGAATTCGCTGTACCAGGGCCGCCAGGACGGCCGTCCTCCAATTGTTGCGCTGTCCCCTTCCCACAGCCGCCAGCGCAGGCGGTAGCGGCCCGGTTCCGCTTCCGGGCGGAAGAAAAGGCCGGTGTGCTCGGCAATGGGTATGTTGACCGGCCACGTGTCCAGCCAGGGTGCGGCGGGCGTCCCTTCTTGCCGCTTGAACACGCTGCTATCCGGCGCAATGATCTCGATTTCGTAATGGATGTCATCAGATGGAAGCGGGCTGTCGGTCTGCCAGTAGAGGGTAAACCGTATATTGTGCCCTGGCCGGACTTCGTCGCCGGGAAATTCAACGCCTAGCAAGGTCAGGCCGTTTTGGAATTGCAGCGATGGGGTGGTAGACGGCCGTTTCCTGGTCGCCGGCCAGTTATCAGACGAGGCCAGGGTGATGGCGGTTAACGGTTGGGCATCGCCCAGGGAAGGGCCAGTGGGCGCCGCCAGGGGTTCCACGAACAGAGTATAAGCGCCAGGCGGCACGCCAAAGGGAATGGCAAGAGCGTAACTCTGGCGGATGAAACTGGCAGCGGGAGGGGTAACGGCCGTTTGCGCCAGCGGCGTATTTTGGCTGGTCCACGTCTGGTCATCGGCGCCGCGCAGGGTAAATTGGAGATAGGTGTCTGAATCAAGCGGCGCGTCACTTTGCCAGAACAGATCAAACCAGAGCGTGGGTAGGGCGGCGGGTTGTTGAAATTGTAGTGCGATGCCCTGTAATGCCGGGATATCGGGCCAGTTCAGGTTGAGGGAACGGCCGTTAGCCGGTAAAAACTCCACGACCGTCGGCGCTGTGGCATAAGCGATTACCTGTACATTAGCGCCCCGCCCGAAGGTATTATGCCGGTCAACGACCACCAGATTCTTGTCCAGCCAGTCAGCCACCAAGCGCTGCTCATCACGGCCGCCATCCGGCGGATCCGGCAAAAACCAGATGCGATCATATTTCGCGGCTAGATTTGGTAGTTCGGATAAAGAATCCGGGGCAATTTTGGGGTATACTGGCAGGGCTGTTGCCGGGAGATCAGGCCGTTTCTGGTAATGGGCATGGGTGGGCAGCAAAACAGCATCGTTGTAGATGACAATATCGTTATCACCGGCCTGCGCTTCTATATATTGGATCAAGTCACGAAAATTATCTTTCGCAAAATGTTCGTTGTTGTAAAGATTGTTGATCGAGACGACTGTCCCGGCAACGAGAATCACGCCGCCTAAAACAGAGGCGCCGGCCCAGCCGGCTCTGGCGGCCCATGATGAACGGTGTTTCATTTGCGTGATGAGCTGCAGGAAGCCCCAGGCAACCAGAAGTATGAAGGCCGGGCTGCCAATGATGATGTGCCGCGCCGTCATGTACATGGGTTTAATGAGCGAGCCTGCCATCAGACCGAAGGGAACGGCCAGAAGATAAGCCAGAAGAAAATACCGTTCCAACCAGCGCGGACAGGCAGCTAAACCGATCAAGAACAGGCCCAGCGAGCCGAAGCTGAGCAGTTGGATACTGATAAGGGAAAAATCTACTGTGATGCCCAGGCTGAAGGCGCGGATGATGTCTTGCAGGATGACGGTGGGAGGAACATAGACATATTGGGCTTCGGCGCCGGTAAAAAGGCGGGGAATGGTATAAGGAATGAGGGGAACAGCCAGAACGGTCAGGGTAACGGCCGCGCCCGCCAACAAGCGCCGCTGCCCGTTTTGCCACAAAATCCAGGCCCAAAATATCCCTTGAACAGCAATTAGGATAACGGCCGTGTAATGGGTATAAAGCGTCATGCCGGCCAGCAACAGGTAAAGCGGTAAATAACGGCCCAGTTTCCTGGTCGTCAACGCTCGCCATAACAGGTAGGATGTAAGCATCCCCAGCAGCACCAGCAGGGCATACATGCGGGCTTCGTTGCTGTACCAAATTTGGAAGGGGTTAACGGCCGTTAAAAACGCCGCCAGCCATCCCAGCCCATCGCCCCGCAAGCGGCGGCCAAACTGAAACAACAGTGGAATCAGCAGTACCCCGACCAATAAAGAAGGATAGCGATAAGCAAAATCCGTCTCGCCCAATAAGCGGCGGCTAAAATGAATCATTAAATAATACAGCGGCGGGTGCGTATCCTTACCCGTTCCTTCCTGTATGGTGATTTCATTACCCAGAATCTCCACCACCGAATAACCAGCGCGTAAAGGAGTAAGCCCCTCATCTGTCCACAAACTAAAACCGTCCAGATTATGCAAACGCAACCCAAACCCCAGCAGTATGATGAGTAGGGTTGGAAGCGCCCAATAAGACCCGCGTCGCCGCGTAATAAGCTTGTCCATATAGTGAAATTTTACCTGCACATAGTCCAATTAACCATTCTTATCACCCCGGCCGTCAAATATCTGAGCAGCTTATGAAAAAAGAGAAACGCGCGTTCACATTCAATCATCCAGGGCTTGTGAACAATTGGACAAAAGCCCTCAGGTAAGGTAACATCCGCCGACTGCTAGGAATGTGTCTAGGCATCTTTCTCTGCCTTTTATTTCTGGCGATAACACGTCACGTAAGGAACAATTTTGTGGATGAAACAGCACAACTTCTGAAATCATTAACAGAAGCCCATGGCGTATCCGGCTATGAGCCGGAAATCCGGGCCTTGCTGTGCCAATATATGGAACCATTAGGAATCGTCACCCAGGATAAATTGGGAAGCCTCCTTTGTACCCAGTCGGGCAAAGGCCCAAAAATCATGTTAGCTGGACACATGGACGAGATTGGGTTCATGGTCGCGCACATCACAAAAGAGGGATTTCTAAAATTCCAGCAGCTTGGCGGTTGGTGGGACCAGGTTCTATTGGGCCATCGTGTGATCATTAAGACGCACAAAGGGGATGTAACCGGCGTCATTGGCGCCAAGCCGCCCCATTTGCTCCCTGCTGATGAACGCAGCAAAGTTGTCGTCAAGAAAGATATGTACATTGATATAGGAGCTACTTCCAAAAAGGAAGTGGAACAAGCTGGCGTTCGCATGGGCGATCCGATTGTACCCTACAGCGAGTTCACCATCCTGGCAAACGCCAAAACGTATATGTCGAAAGCATTTGACAACCGCGTGGGCTGTGCGTTGGTGATTGATTCGCTTAAGCATTTTCAAAGCGAACCGCACGCTAACACAATTATTGGTGTGCAAACGGTGATGGAAGAGGTGGGTGTGCGCGGAGCAACAACGAGTGTGCATGCGGTTGATCCGGACGTAGCTATCGTGTTGGAATCAGATATTGCCGGGGATGTACCTGGGATTGAAGAAGAGGAATCAAGCGTTAAATTGGGCGGCGGGCCTTCCATGATGCTGTATGATGCGCGCATGATTCCCAATATTAAGCTGCGTGACCTGGTGATAGAAACGGCCGCATCCCTTAACATTCCGCTCCAATTCTCCGTTATGGCTGGCGGCGCGACTGATGGGTCGGCCATCCATTTGCATGGAACCGGCGTCCCCACCGTCGTTATCGCCGTACCGGCCCGGCACATCCACAGCCACAGCGCGATTATCCATCGTGACGATTATGACAACGCCGTGAAATTGGTAACGGCCGTTGTCGCCAAACTAAACAAAAACACAGTTAAACAATTAACAGATTAGAGATTGAAGATCAAAGATTGATGGTTCGACGAAACACCCAATCATCAATCTTTAATCATCAATCTTTATTTATCAATTCTTAGGAGGTTGGTGCATGGCAATCCTTGCCCCAGATTTCAAAAATATAGCTGATTCATTATTGAAACAGATCGAAGCGTTCGATCACAAAATAGAAGCCCGCAGCGTTGGAACCGTTCGCACTGTCGCCGACGGCGTTGCCCTCGTAGACGGCCTGGCCGACGTGAAAGCCAGCGAAATCGTTGAATTTAGCAACGGCGTCGCTGGCGTCGCCCTCAACCTGGAACCCGACAGCGTCGGCGTTGTCGTCATGGGCAAGTACGAATCCATCGAAATGGGCGACGAAGTCCGTGCCACCGGACAAATCGCCGCCGTGCCCGTCGGCGACGCCCTCATTTGCCGCGTCGTTGACCCGCTCGGCCGTCCCCTCGATGGGAAAGGGCCTGTCAACACCGACAAAACCCTGCCCATTTTGCGCATCGCCCCCGGCGTGGTCGAGCGCAAAGGCGTAGACGCCCCGGTGCAAACCGGCATCATGTCCATTGACGCCATGTTCCCCATCGGCCGCGGCCAGCGCGAGCTGATTATCGGCGACCGCCAAACCGGTAAAACGGCGCTCTGCCTGGATACTATCATCAACCAGAAGGGCGGCGATTTGCTTTGCATCTACGTCGCCATCGGCCAGCGGGTGGGGCAGGTGGCCCAGGTTGTGGCGACGCTGGAGAAGTACGGCGCGATGGATTACACCACTGTCGTCATTGCCGGCGCATCCGACCCGGCGCCGCTGCAATACTTCGCCCCTTACGCCGGCACGGCCATCGGCGAGTCGTTTATGCTGGACGGCCGTGACGCCCTGGTAATTTACGACGACCTCTCCAAACACGCCTGGGCTTACCGCCAGATGTCCTTGATTTTGCGCCGTCCGCCGGGACGTGAAGCGTACCCTGGCGATATTTTTTCCCTGCACAGCACCCTGCTGGAACGCTCCGTCCGCCTGCGCGATGAGTTGATCATCGTCGAAAAAGGCACAGAAGTGACCCGCGAATCCAAAGGCGTGAACGGGGAAGTTTATTTTGGCAACCTGGATTGGGATAATGCGGAGAAAGCGTTAGAAGCGATGTCCGACTCCGATAAATACGAGATCGTCAAAGTGCCGGGAACCGGCGGCTCCCTGACGGCGCTGCCCATCATCGAAACCCTGCTCGGCGACGTGTCGGCTTACATTCCCACCAACGTCATCTCCATCACCGACGGCCAGATTTTCCTGGAAACAGACCTGTTCAATGCCGGTCAGCGTCCGGCTATCAACGCCGGTTTGTCCGTTTCCCGCGTCGGCAGCGCCGCCCAAAAACGGGCCATGAGCAAGGTGGCCGGCAGCCTCAGGTCCGACCTGTCCCAGTTCCGCGAGCTGGCCGCCTTTGCCCAATTCGGTTCCGATTTGGATGCAGCTACCCAGCGCCAGTTGTCTCGCGGTGAGCGATTGATGGAACTGTTGAAACAACCACAGTACAATCCGTGGCCGCTGCATCACCAGGTTTATTTAATCTATGCCGGTGGCCGGGGCTATTTAGATCACGTGGATGTGGCTAAGGTCAGTCAATGGAGCCGCGAATTTGTGCGCTACATGGATACAGCTTACGCGAACATTGAGCAGCAGTTGGCTGGCGGCACTGTTTGGAACAGTGAAGTGGAAGAGGCCATCAAGCAGGCGATTGAAGATTTTAACGCCAGTTGGACGAACTAGAAGCTGTGAAGCGTGTTCCGTATTCCGTATTCCGTGTTCCGTATTCCGTAAACCGGAACACGGACTACGGATTACGGACTACGGATTACGGATTACGAACTACGGATTACCAATAACATTCTATGGCTACCGAACGCGAATTAAACAAGCGAATTAAAAGTATAGGCAATATCGCGCAGGTGACGGGGGCGTTAGCGGCCGTTTCTGCGTCCAAAGCCAGCAAATCCCAACGCCAGGTAGAGGCCACGCGAGCTTACGCCGGTAAAGCGTTTGAGATTTTGCACAATCTGGCGGCGCAACCCGGCGTCGGTTCCACCGGACATCCTCTGTTGACGGCGCGGGAAGCGATCACAGGCGCGTATCTCATCCTCATTACCAGCGACCGGGGATTGGCCGGTGCGTATAACACCAATGTGGTGATTAGCGCCGAAAAATTCATCCGGGCGATGGATGTGCCGGTGAAGGTGATCACAGTTGGCCGCAAGGGGCGCGACCTGATGATCCGCCGCGGCTATGACGTCATTGCGACGTTTGATAACATGCCCGATGATTTATCCATTCTGGATATTCTGCCCATTGCCCGAATTGCGACGAATGATTACCTGGAAAGCAAGGCGGATGAGGTATTTATCGCTTACACCGACTTTGTTAATCTTGTCACTCGTATACCGCGCGTCAAACAGCTTCTGCCGCTAAAACCGCTCGATTTTGAGGGGATGGCGGTGGCGGAATATGTGAGTGCCGTGGATTTAAGCGGGGTGTCGGAGCGGGTTTACAGTTATGAACCGGAACCGGCGGCCTTGTTGGACGTGGTTGTCCCCCGGTTTACGCAGTTGCAGCTTTATCAGGCGGTGTTGGAAGCGCAGGCCAGCGAGCACAGCGCCCGTATGGTGGCGATGAATAACGCGACGGATAACGCGGCTGAATTGATTGATATTTTAACTTTGGAACGAAATAAAGCGCGGCAAATGAGCATTACCAGTGAAATTCTGGACATCGTTGGCGGCGCAGAAGCATTAGGATAGGACTGAGGACTGAGTAACGAGGGTTGAGCGAGACTCAGTCCTTAGTCCTCATCACTCATTACTTCTTTTTGGAGGAATTATGGCTACAGGTAAAGTGGTTGCCATTCGCGGTGTTGTCGTTGACGTACAATTCCCGGAAGGCGACCCCCCGGAAATTTATGAAGCATTGGAAATTGCGCGCCCAGAGGGGCGTTTGGTGTTGGAGGTGCAGCAGCATTTGGGCGCTGGGCTGGTTAAGACGGTGGCGATGGACACGACGGACGGGCTGCCGCGCGGCGTGGCAGTGACTACAACCGGCGCGCCGATCAAGGTTCCCGTTGGTCAGGTCACGCTGGGGCGTATTTTTAACGTGATTGGGGAGGCGGTAGACGGCCGTCCCACCCCCAAATCCGACACCTATTACCCCATCCACCGCCCCGCGCCTACCTTCCAGGATCAATCTACCAAAATCGAAACCTTCGAAACCGGCATGAAAGTCATTGACCTGGTCGCCCCCTTCATCAAGGGCGGCAAAACCGGCATCTACGGCGGCGCTGGCGTGGGCAAAACCGTCACCATCGCCGAGCTGATCCGCTCGGTGGCCCAGGAGCACGAAGGCGTCTCCATCTTCGCCGGCGTCGGCGAGCGCACCCGTGAAGGCACCGACCTGTACTACGAAATGCAGGAGTACGGCGTGCAGGATTCAGTGGCCATGGTCTTCGGCCAGATGAACGAGCCGCCCGGCGTCCGTTTGCGCGTCGCCTTGACCGGCCTCTCCATGGCCGAATATTTCCGCGACGAAGGGCGCGACGTGCTGTTATTCATTGACAACATCTTCCGCTACGTGCTGGCCGGTTCCGAAATGTCGGCGCTGTTGGGCCGTATGCCCAGCGCCGTCGGCTACCAGCCGACCCTGGCGGCGGAGATGGGCGCGCTGCAAGAGCGCATCACCTCCACCAAGAAAGGCTCCATTACCTCCATGCAGGCCATTTACGTGCCCGCCGACGACTACTCCGACCCGGCGCCGGTGGCGACCTTTGCCCACCTGGACGCGGTCATCACCCTGGACCGCAGCGTCTTCGCCAAGGGGCTTTTCCCGGCGGTAGACCCGCTGGCTTCCAGCAGCCGCGCCCTCCAAGCCGACATCGTTGGCGAAGAACATTATCGCACGGCCAGCGAAGTGAAGCAGGTATTGCAGAAATACAATGATTTGCAAGACATCATTGCCATTTTGGGTATTGATGAGTTGAGCGAAGACGACAAGCTGTTAGTTGCCCGCGCCCGTAAGATCGAGCGCTTCCTGGGCCAGCCGATGTTCGTGGCTGAAAAATTCCACGGCTTGAAGGGTCAATATGTGTCGGTTGGCGAGACGGTACGAGGCTTCCGCGAGATTTTGGACGGCAAGCATGATGATTTGCCGGAACAGGCTTTCTACATGGTGGGCACAATTGACGACGCCATTGCCAAAGCGGAACAGTTACGCGCCGAAGCCTAGCAGCGAGAAACGTGGAACGTAAAATATGCTATCATGTTTTATGTTTTCACGATCGGGTAAATTATGTATTGCGATATTGTGACACAAGAAAAGATGGTCTTTAGCGGCGAGGTGAAATCGGTCAGCCTGCCGGGAACGGAAGGCCGGATGGGGATTCTGCCTAATCATTCAGCTTTGTTGACGACGCTTGGGTTTGGCGAAGTGATTGTTCACCCGCCAGAAGGGGATGAACAATATTTTGCCATTGGCGGCGGGTTTGCCGAAGTGCAGCCGGAAAAGGTGATTGTGCTGGCGGATTCGGCGGAACAGGCTGATGAGATTGATATTGAACGGGCGGAGCAGGCGCGCACGCGAGCTGAGAAGTATATGGTTGAAGGCGTTCCCGAAGATCCGGAACGGTACGCGCAAATCCGGGCGTCGCTGCAGCGAGCGCAGATTCGCATTGATGTGGCTCGCCGCCGCCGCCGCAAGCCGATGATGCCCACTTTGGGCGGTACGGAAGAGGCAAAGAATTAGCTGTGGCTATTTTTACGCCTTACATTGCCGTTGATCTGGGCACGGTGAATGTCCTGGTGCATGACCAGGGGCGCGGCGTGGTGCTGCAAGAACCGTCGGTGGTAGCGATCCGTGAGGATGGTAGTAAAACGACGATTGTGGAGGTGGGCCGGGCAGCGAAGGAGATGTACGGCCGTACCCCCGAAGAGATCGAAGTGATGCGGCCGTTACGAGATGGCGTCATTGCCGACTACTTCGTTACCCAGGGTATGTTGGAATATTTCATCGGCAAAGTTACCGGGCGGCTGCGCTTGCGTAAGCCTGTGTTGATGATCAGCGTCCCTTACGGCGTGACCAGCGTGGAGCGGCGCGCCGTGCGTGAAGCGGCGCTGGCCGCCGGCGCGCGTGAAGTTCACCTCATCCCGGAACCATTGGCGGCGGCAATTGGCGCCGGACTGCCCATTGGCACGCCCACCGGGAATATGGTCGTGGATTTAGGCGGCGGTTCGACGGAAGCGGCCGTTATCTCCATGAACGGCATCGTTTGCGCCGAATCAGTACGGGTCGGCGGCGTTCACCTGGACGAAGCCATCATCGCCTACATCCGCCGCAAATACAACTTGGCCATCGGTGAACCAACGGCCGAAGCGCTCAAAATTAAGATAGGCGCAGCGCTGGAGTTGGAAGAGCCGTTGGAGATGCAAGTTCAGGGCCGCGATCAGGTAGCTGGTTTGCCCAAAACCATCACCATTAACACCAGCGAAGTGGTCGAGGCCATAACCGAGCCATTAGCGGCCATCGTCCATGTCATTCGGGCTGTACTGGCCAAGACGCCTCCAGAATTGTCCTCAGATATTATTGATCGGGGTATGGCATTGAGCGGCGGCGGCGCGCTTTTGCGTGAAATTGACACGGTTATAACACGGGAAACCGGCGTGCCCGCTTACGTGGCCGATAACCCAATGGCTTGTACGGCATTAGGCGCAGGCAAAGCTTTAGCTGAATTACCTATTTTACAGCGCAGTATTCCCGATTTGTAAAATTAAAGCGTTCAGGTTGATGAAAATGCAAAGCCCCGGCCAATTTACAGCTGGGGCTTTTTGGGGTCGTAATATAAAACTGGTTAGTGTCAGGCGTCTTGCGGGGCCAGGTAATAAGCCATGTGCTGCATCTGGATGACCGGATCGCTGTAACTAACGCGCACATGTGCGGGAACGTCCAAGTGGATGGGGGCGTAATTCAAAATGGATTCGATTCCGGCCTTGACAAGCCTATCAGCGATTCTCTGGGCAGTATTTGCCGGCACGACGATGATCGCTATTTTGATTTGGCGCTTTTGAATTGTTTCTTCTAGTTCAGCTACATCCTGTACGATCAAATCATTCATTTTCCGGCCGATTTTAGCCGGGTCACTATCAAACAGCCGGCTAATTCGGAAACCGCGATGTTGGAAGCCGTTGTAATTGACGATGGCGTGGCCCAAATAACCGGCTCCGACTAGAGCGATTTCCCATTCTTGTGTTAAATGGAGTATTTGCTGTAATTGTTCGATGAGGTATTTGGTATGATAGCCGGTTCCCTGTTTGCCAAATTCACCAAAATGGGACAAGTCTTTCCGTATTTGGGCTGAACTGATGCCCAATCGGCGGCCTAATTCATGGGAGGATGTTGTTATTTTATTCTCGCTTTCGGCCAATAAACGAAGTTCGCGTAAATAAATGGGCAACCGCCCTACTACAATGTCTGGAATTTGGTTGGCCACAGTTATTTCCCCTTCTATGTATTTTCAAAGCATGATTCGTGGTGTATTTCACAACCTTTTTCATTTTAACATAAATTAAGAGCATCGTAAAAAATACGCCCTTTGGAATTTTGTGGGGCATGGTTCAGAAAACCGAAAAGTTCGCTTGACACTTTGTAGGGCGATTTACAAAATCGCCCTACAAATTTTAATTATTACGCAAATGGGCTGTATGTTTCTATAATACGTTTCGCTCGTTTAGCAAGATGAGCGCTGTTTGTTTTTAATTGTACGCTTGTGAGGGCTAACATGCGACGAACAATTGTTATTGTGATTATAATTCTGGGTTTGTTGATTGCTGGATTTTTCTTTTTGCGCCAACGGCAACAGGCGGCCCAGGAGCAGGCTTTTGAGATTTTGCGGGAGGCGGTGGTGGAAAACGGCCGTATTTCGGCCACAGTTAACGCTACCGGAGTCATTGAGCCGGAAGCGTTTGTCTCCCTGACTTTTGGCGGGGCGGGGACCATTCAACAACTAAATGTTGCACGCGGGCAGCAGGTGCAGACGGGTGATATTCTGGCAACGCTAGACACGAAAGAGCTGCAATTAGCCGTTCAGCAAGCAGAAGACGCGGTGCGTATTCAGGAGTTGACCCTACAACAGCGGCAAAATGCCCAACCCAGCCCGGCAACATTGGCCGCAGCGCAGGCGGATATTGACGCCGCCGCCGCCCAATTAGCAGTTGCCAAAGCCAACCTGGCCGCAGCTGAAGCGGCCGTTTTGCAAGCGCAGGCCCAAAAAGCGCAGTTACTGGCCGGTTCCGCGTCCGGCCAGATTGCGGCTGCTGAATCCCAGCTTGCCAGCGCCCGCTTGCAGCAGAAAAATGCCGAAGACGCGCATAACCGGACACTTGACTGCTTCTCTTTCACCTTGCCCACCGGGGAGGATAAGGAAACGTGTCCTGGTTTAGGCGAGCCGGAGGAGCAAGCGCGTGCCAACCTGGAAAATGCGAACGCGGCATTGGCCGCCGCTGAAGCGCAATTAGCCGATGTGACGGCCGGACCGCGTCCGGCTGATGTTCAGGCAGTGAATGCGGCAATTGCCAGCGCCGAAGCGGGAGCGCTGGCCGCCCAGGGGAATGTGGCCGCTGCCGAAGCCAATGTGTCCCGCGCCGGGGCGGCTTATGACCGGCTGCTGGAACCGCCCACTGCGGATGAAATTGCCATTATGGAAGCGCAAATCGCCAGCGCCAAAACGAATCTGGCCCTGGCCCAACTACGCCTGGAAAACTCTTTGATCGTCGCCCCGATTGACGGTACGGTTGCCAATGTGTTGGTTAATGCAGGCGAACAAACCGCGCCGGGAGCGCCGGCCATCACGCTGGTGAACGAGGCAGCGTTCCATATTAATGTGAATGTGGATGAGATTGATATTGACCGGATTGCACTGGGACAGGAAGTCGCGGTGACGCTGGATGCGCTGCCGGATACGGTGGTAACGGGCGCTATTGCCGAAATTGCGCCGACGTCGGCCAGCGCGGGTGGAGTGGTAACGTATCTGGTGACAATTAATATTGTGGCCGATGCGGGCATTTCGCTGCGGCCAGGGATGAGCGCCAATGCTTCGATTGTGGTGGAAGAGGTAGATGATGTGTTGATTGCGCCCAATTGGGCTGTGCGGCTGGATAGGGAAACGGGGGATGCGTTTGTTAATCAGAAGATGGCCGACGGCTCAGTGGCGGAAGTGGTTGTGCAAACGGGGCTGCGTAATGATCAGTTCAGCGAGGTTGTTACTGGGCTGCAGGCAGGCGATGTGGTTGTGGTGACGAATGAGCGGGAAGCGTTTAGTTTCTTTGGGAATTAGAGATCAAGAATTGATGATTGAAGATTAAATCATCAATCTTTGCTAACAGGTTGACGTATGACGATTTCAGGTAACGGCCGTAAACCTATCATCACTATTCAGGATATGACTAAAGTGTACGTGATGGGTAAACACGAAGTCCACGCGCTGAGTGGCGTTTCGTTGGAAATTTACGAAGGGGAGTTTGTCTCCATCATGGGGCCGTCCGGTTCCGGCAAATCTACGCTGATGAATATGCTGGGGGCATTGGACCAACCGACCAGCGGCACGTACCTGCTGGATAATACAGATGTAAGCCTTTTGAGTGACGATGAATTGGCCGATATTCGCAATCAAAAAATCGGGTTTGTCTTCCAGAATTTCAATTTACTTTCACGCACGCCGGCGTTGCAGCAGGTAGAACTGCCGCTGGTATATTCTGGCAAAGGCCAGCGTAATCAACGTGCCAGGGCGGCATTGGAAAAAGTCGGGTTGGGTGACCGCATCCACCACAAGCCGAGCGAACTATCAGGCGGGCAGCAGCAGCGAGTGGCTATTGCCCGCGCCCTTGTGAATGAACCGGCCATCATTCTGGCCGATGAGCCGACGGGGAATCTGGATAGTAAATCGGGCACGGAAGTGATGCAGATTTTCCAGAAGCTAAACAACGAGCAAGGTATTACAGTCTTGTTTGTGACGCATGATCCCTGGATTGCCCGCCACACGCGCCGGGTGATTGCGCTGGCGGATGGTAAGGTGGTACGGGACGAAGTGATTGAGAAGCCGTTGGTTGCCGGGGAGACGAAACGGCCGTCGGACACAGCGCTCAACTAAGGCGACGTTCGTAATTAACTTAGCGCTTTGGTCATCCGTTATCCGTATTCCGTTATCCGTATTCCGTTATCCGTGTCGTGTCGGAATACGATTTACGAAAACCGGGAAGTTATTTCCGAACGCTTCCTAATCTTCGGCGGGGGGAGCCGGGTCCGCATCATTGGTGACGATAAGTACGTGAAGTTCGCCGGGACCGTGGACGCCGATGCTCAAGGTTTGTTCGATGTCGGCCGTGCGGCTGGGGCCGGTGATGAGGGCTAATCCACTAGGCGGCCGTTCCGGGAAATCCTGTCGTATTCGTTTTGCCAGCGCCGCCAAATCGGGGAGTATCTGCGCCTGGTGAATGACGGCGATGTGGACGGGAGGCAGTAAACTGGCGCTGCGCGGATGGGTTGGGGAAGCGGCGGCGACAATCGTGCCGGAGGCAGCAACAGCGTACTCAACCCCGGTCAGCCCCAAATCAGCGTCTTGAACGCGGAATGCAGCCTGTGGCATTTGGAATATGTCCACGCCGAGGCGGGGCAGGAGGGCGTCTAGTTCTAACTCGCGTAAGATGGCGTGGCCGGCGATGACGGCCGTTTCCATTTCATGCCCGTTCTGACGCAGGGTTTCGAGAATGTCGCGTAACTGGAGACGGGCTGTGACCGCATTATTGACCAGATAAACGCGGCCGCCAACGGCCGCTAACCGTTGACTAAACTCTGCCGCCAAATTCTCAGGCAAAGTCCGCACGGGGCGGGGGAATTGGCCGGGATGGGGTGGGCGGTGATCGATGATGGATGATTGGCGGCCGCGAATGCGTTGTAAGAAGTCAGTTTCGTTCATCGAAAGCGGTAATATCTTCGGCGTCTTCATCCGGATCGGGACAAGTCATTTCGTTTTTCGGATCGATCATCATTCGTTCTCCTTCTTCATTTGGAATGGTTCATCGGCTAACGGCGGTAAATCGCGGTGTTCTGTCCAACCCTTCAGTGGGCCGGGGCCGTTTTGGATACGGCCGTCCTTCACAAACGGCTTCGATCCTACGCGGCCAACCTTCAGCGCCATCTGGTACAAATTAGGATGGCGCATGACCAGACCATAGGCTTTGAACACGGCCCGTTCCGACCATTGCGCCGTGTGCGGCGTCCCTTCCGCGCCCTGGCGGCGCAGCGCCAGCAGCATACGCGGCAGATCGATCTGCACCGGACAAACATCCTTACAAGCGCCGCACAACGTGGAAGCCTGCGGCAAATCGGCATGATCCACCGCCCCTGGCAACAGCGGCGTTTGCACCGCGCCAATGGGACCGGAATACACGCCGCCGTAAGCATGGCCGCCCAACACCCGGTAGACCGGGCAAGTATTTAGACATGCGCCGCAGCGTAAACAGTACAACGATTCTTCAAACTCTGTCCCCAAGATATCAGACCGGCCGCCGTCTAAAATCACCAAATGCAGCGCCTCCGGCCCGTCTACCTCCCCGGCGCGGCGCGGACCGGTGACCATTTGCACGTAGCTGGTGATGGTTTGGCCGGTTGCCGAGCGGGGCAGCAGTTCCAGCAGCGCCATTAGGTCATCGAGTGTCGGTATCACTTTTTCCATCCCCATGAGAGCGATGTGGATGGGGGGAACGCTGGTGACGAGACGGCCGTTGCCCTCATTCGTCACCGTCACCAAAGTTCCCGTCTCGGCCACCGCGAAATTGACGCCGGAGATACCCACCCCGGCGGCCAAAAATTGGCGGCGCAGTTCTTGCCGGGCGACGGCCGTTAACGTCGGAATATCCGCATCCGCCAAATCCTGTCCCGTCGCCTCGCTAAACAGTTCCACCACTTGTTGGCGGCTCTTATGAATCGCCGGAGCCACAATATGGCTGGGCGCATCTCCAGCTAATTGAACAATCCATTCCCCCAAATCCGTTTCTACAGCCTGGATACCCGCTGCCGCCAGCGCATCATTCAGACCGATTTCCTCACTGGTCATGGACTTAGACTTAACGGCAAGATCATGACCGGCATTTTGAATAATTGTCGTAATAATTGTCCGGGCTTCAGCCACATCAGCGGCAAAGTGAACCACGCCGCCAGCGGCCCGCACCTGCTTGGCCAACTGTGCCAGGTATTCATCCAGATGAGCAATGGTATGAGCCTTGATTGCCCGGGCATGGCGGCGCACTTCCTGTACGTCATCCAACTCGCCCCAGGCAGAGGCGCGCGCGCGATCAAATTTCCCGGCGGCCTTCTGCAAGGCAGCTTGCAATTGTTGATCGTTCAACGCTAGGTTTACACGTTTGGCAAATGGCAGTCCAGGTTTCATAAACCAATTCCCATTTCACACATGACTAATAATACGCCCTCTTATACACCAACTATGGGTCTGTGCAACAAAACAGCAAGGAAACAACATGAACAGTTGGATTTACCCCGCAAACTGGTATAATTTTCCCCATTGATTAGTAATTGGGACAATGGATATTATTTCCACTCCCACAAACTCACGGGTATTCCAAATTTCATATGGAGGAAAAGAGATGCTTGCAAAACGCTCATATTGGTTAATTTTATTGCTTCTACTCCTGGGCCTGGTCCTGGTAGCTTGTGGCGGTAACGACGCCGAACCGGCAGCAGAGGAGCCGGCACAGGAAGAAGCGGCAGCGCCGGCTGTAGGAGAAGCTGACTGCGCCAGCGCAGACGTACTTTGTGTTGGTTTGGTAACAGATGTTGGCGAAATCGACGACAAATCCTTTAACCAGTCTGCCTGGGAAGGCGCCAAACGCGCTGAAGCTGAATTAGGCGCCCAGGTTGATTTTATTGAAACCAAGGATGCCAAAGATTATGGCGCCAACATTGGCTTATTCGCCGAAAACGGCTACGACATCATCGTCACAGTTGGCTTCGGCATGGGTGAAGCAACAGCCATAGCCGCTGCGGAATATCCGGACATTGATTTCATCGGTGTGGATCAGTTCCAGGCCTGGATGTTCGATGATGATACTTCTAATGACTTCACCAACCTGACCGGTTTGATCTTCCCCGAAGATAAATCCGGTTTCATGGCTGGCGCGCTGGCCGGTATGCTGACCGAAAGTGGCACTATTGCTGCTGTGTTGGGCACTGATCTGGTTCCGCCGGTTGTAGCCTTCAAAGAAGGGTATGAGGCGGGCGCGTTGTATGTCAAGCCTGATGTCAATTTCATCTCCACGTACCATCCAGGTGGTCTGGATGTAGCCTTTACTGACCCCGAATGGGGCGCCAGTACGGCTAAGCAAGCCATTGACCAGGGCGCTGATGTTATCTTCGGCGCCGGCGGCAAGACCGGTAACGGCGCTTTGATCGAAGTGGCCGGAAATGAAGGTCTGTTCTGCATCGGCGTTGACACCGATCAGTGGGAAACGGTTCCCGAAGCCCATCCGTGCCTGGTTTCCAGTGCGATGAAGCTCATCACCCCCGGTGTTTTTGACTTGGTTAAAGCCTCTGCGGACGGCGCTTTCCCGGCCGGTAACTTCTTGGGTGAAGTTGGTTTGGCTCCCTTCCATGATCTCGATGGTCAAGTCTCTGGTGAGATTAAGGCTAAACTGGAAGAGATTGACGCCGGACTGCGGGATGGGTCAATTGAGACAGGCTATAGCCCGGGATAACCTTCTCTAACTTATATTGATGATTAAATAATGGGAATGTGCGACGTGCCTCAAGGTATGTCGCACATTTCTTGCTATTTGGACAAAGCGATTTGGAAGACGAGAAAGAGGGCTTATGAGCGAACAATCTACAATGGAAGCGAACGGCCGTTTACCCGACTGGCTGAAACGCGCCTGGGTCGCAACGAGTGTGCCTGTGGGCGCTGTCTTATTGGCGGCGATCATCGGCGCCGTCATTTTGGCTGTTTCCGGGGCCAATCCTCTAGAAGCATATGCGGCTTTGATAAAAGGTTCTTTTGGCGACTCGGCTGCTTTTGGGCGCACATTGGAAAAAGCAACCCCGCTCGTCTTTAGCGGGTTGGCTGTCGCTTTTGCCTTCAAGGCTGGCCTGTTCAACATTGGGGCGCAAGGGCAGCTCCTAGTCGGCGCAGTTGTGGCCGCTTTTGTCTGATTTGGCATCGAAGGGCTGCCGGCGATTATTCATGCGCCGCTGGCTTTAGCTGCCGGCGCGATGGCTGGCGCTTTGTACGGCGCGGTCCCTGGCGCGTTAAAGACGTACACTGGGGCCAATGAGGTGATCACCACGATTATGCTCAACTATGTTGCCATTAACTTGACGGACTTTTTGGCCAATGGCCCCTGGAAGGATACTACGCCGGGCAATGTGGTGGCCCGGACGCCTAAAATTATGGAAACGGCCGCTATCTCCTTCTGGGGCGATATTCCCCTAGGCTTTTTCATCGCCATTTTGCTGGCCGTCGTTGCCTGGTGGATTTTGTGGCACACAACCATCGGTTTTGAGATTCGCACCGTTGGCCTCAACCCTCGCGCAGCGCAATATGCTGGTATTAAGGTGGCTTTCACCGTCATCCTGACGATGACTTTGAGCGGGTTGCTGGCCGGCATGGGCGGGGCTATTGAGACCCAGGGCATTGTCGGCCGTTTCCAACCCGGTTTCAATGCCAATCTGGGATTTGACGGCATTACGGTAGCACTGCTGGGTAAAACCCATCCCTTTGGCGTGATTCCGGCGGCTTTGCTTATTGGCGCAATGAAAGCCGGGTCCAGTCAGATGCAGTTCAGCGCCGGCGTGGCCAAGGAAATTACTGATGTCATTATGGCCTTTATCCTTTTCTTTGTCGCCGCGGACATGATTATTCGCTGGTTCCTGCGCACGCGGGCGGCTGAAGGCGAAAAGATTACGCTCAGCGCCGGCTGGGGCAGTCAATAAGGAGACGCTGACATGGAATCAACAACTTCTGTCCCTGTTTGGAAACAAGTTTGGGAACGATTAGGCGTTTTAGGCGCTGTGATTATTGTCGTCCTGGCGGGAATTTTGGTTTTCTATGTTCGTGACCCGCAAGTGACGACGGCCGTTCTCAGTTCTACTTTGCGTCAGTCTACCCCTCTGATTTTGGGGGCGCTCTGCGGTCTTATTGGCGAACGCGCCGGGATTATCAACATCGGCATCGAAGGGCAAATGCTGTTGGCCGCATTTACCGGCTTCCTGGCGAACGTATATATTGGTCAGTTAGGTATTTTCCCGTTAGGCGTCACGCTGTTTCTGGCGGCGTTCGTTGGCGTTCTTACAGGTGCGTTACTTGGATTACTGCTGGCTTTCATGTCGGTCACCTTGAAGATGGACCAGATTATCGGCGGAACGGTCATCAATATCCTGGCCATTGGCCTGACTGGCTACTTTTACATAGCCGGTTTGACCACCCAGGGGAAATTGCAACCCATTAGCCTGGGACCGTTGGTCGACATTCCACTCATTGGCCCGGTGTTTTTCAATAATCCGCCTATTACGTATATCACCTTGTTGCTTGTTGTTATCGTTCATTACGTCCTTTTTTACACTCGCTGGGGGCTGCGAACGCGCGCCGTGGGCGAATATCCCAGCGCGGCGGACACGGTTGGCATTAATGTCTATTTCATGCGTTACGCGAACACAACCATCGCCGGCGGGATTGCCGGATTGGCCGGTGTTTTCCTCACGTTGGAGGCAGTTGGCTCGTTTGAACGATTGATGACAAACGGCCGTGGCTTTGTGGCTCTAGCGGTGATGATTTTTGGTAAATGGACGCCGTTTGGCGCCTGGGGGGCCGCGCTGCTCTTTGGTCTGGCTACGGCCATGCAAACACAGCTGCAATTTACGGGCAACCTGGCTATTCCACACCAATTTATCGGTATGCTGCCTTATTTGCTTACTATTGTGGTATTGGCTGGGTTTGTAGGCCGTTCGCGCCCGCCAGCAGCTGAAGGCATACCTTACGAGACGGAGTAAGAGGCGGTTAAACAATGAAAAACATAGATGCACCGATTGTTCTGGAAACAAAGGGGATGACCAAGCGGTTTCCTGGCGTGCTGGCTAATGATCGTATCAGCTTGACGCTGCGCAAAGGCGAGATTTTGGCGCTGCTGGGTGAAAACGGCGCTGGAAAAAGCACGCTGATGAATATGATTTATGGCCTGTATCACCCGGATGAAGGCGAGTTATGGATCAAGGGGGAACATGTCAAGCTGCAAGGGCCGGGTGATGCGATTACGCGCGGCGTAGGCATGGTTCACCAACATTTTCAATTGGTGCCGGTAATGACGGTGGCCGAGAATGTGATGTTGGGGGCGGAAATTACGCGCGGTTTTCATCTGGATCAACGCGGCGCTATCAGGCAGGTAAAAGAGCTGTCTAAGCAGTATGGGCTGGAGGTGGACCCGACGGCCGTTATCGACGATTTGCCCGTCGGCACCCAACAGCGGGTAGAAATTATCAAGGCGCTGTACCGGAACGCCGATATTTTGATCTTGGATGAGCCAACGGCCGTACTCACCCCGCAGGAAGCCAACGAATTATTCCGCATCATGCGCGATTTGACGGCACAGGGCGTTTCCATCATCTTTATTACCCATAAATTGAAGGAGGTGCTGGCTGTGTCTGACCGCATTGGCGTGCTGCGCGGCGGGCAGTATGTGGGCACAGCCGATCCCCAAACGGCGACTGAGGCCAGCTTGGCGGAACTAATGGTTGGTCGCAAGGTGATTTTGCAGGTGGATAAATCCAAAGCGCAACCGGGTCAGCCGATGTTACAGGTTGAAGAGCTGGTGGTCGAGGATGAGCGCGGGCAAACGGCCGTTGCCGGACTAAGCCTGGAAGTACGCACTGGTGAAATTCTGGGGGTTGCCGGTGTCCAGGGCAATGGCCAGCGCGAGTTTGTGGAAGCGCTCACCGGGCTGCGTCCTGTGAAAGGAGGCCGCGCGCTCATTGGCGGCACAGATATTACCCATGCCGCTCCGCGCATTGTCACCGAATTGGGCGTGGCCCACATCCCCGAAGATAGGGAAAAACATGGATTGGTCATGCCCTATTCCATCGCTGATAATATGGTGCTAAACCGGTATTATCAAAAGCCTTACGCCAACGGGATTATCCTGAATCAAGAGAAGATCGATCAAGACGGCAAGGCGTTGGTGCAAGAATTTGATATACGCGCGCCAAGCGAACATACTCCGGCCAGCAATCTATCCGGGGGCAATAAGCAAAAAGTGATTGTGGCCCGCGAGTTCTCCCGCGAAACCCGGCTCCTCATTGCCAATCAGCCCACACGCGGAATTGATGTGGGATCAATCGAGTTTATCCACAATCAAATCATAGCCCAACGCGATAATGGGGTGGCGGTGCTGCTAGTCTCGGCGGAGCTGGATGAAGTGTTGGGGTTAGCCGATCGTGTGGCCGTGATGTTTGACGGCCGTATCGTCAAAACCCTGCCCATCGCCGAAGCCACGCGGGAACGGGTTGGGCTGTTAATGGCCGGCTCTGAGGCATAACAAATGCAGAATTAGGAATGATGAATGATGAATGATGAACACCGTTCATTCATCATTCATCATTCCTAATTCATAATTTTCTCTCTCCCATGCCCTGGATAAAAGTATTCTCCCTGGAAGAAGCCGCTGGAACGCTCAAGCGCGAATATGAAAAAGCGCTCAAGCGAGCTGGACGCATCTGGCACATTGTCAGCATCATGAGCCAGAATCCGCGCGTCATGAAATCTTCAATGGATTTTTACGGCGCGATTATGTACGGCCGTTCCCCCCTCAGCCGCAGTCAACGCGAAATGCTGGCCGTCGTTGTTTCGGCGGCCAACCACTGCCTCTATTGAATTCGCGCCCACGCCTACGACCTCCGGGCTGAGGTTGCCGCTGATTGGAGATTAACCGATAACGAGGAAGCTGACCGGGTTGTTCATTGGATTGCCTCAAACTGGCGGCAAGCGCCGCTCAGCGCAGCCGACAAGACGCTTTGTGCCTATGCCGAGAAACTAACCCAAACCCCAACCCAGATGCTTGAATCTGACCTGGAGACGCTGCGTCAGCACGGATTTGACGATCAGGCCATCCATGACGCCACCCAGGTCATCAGTTACTTTAATTACATCAACCGCATCGCCGATGCGCTGGGTGTGGAGCCAGAGAAATTTATTCGTCCCTGGGAAGAAAGATATTAAACCGCTTGCTCCGGAACGCTACTTTTGCAGGTTATATTTTTGTGCCAGCAGAGCCGCTTCTACCCGGCTGCGCACCTGCAATTTTTGCAGCACGTTGGTCATGTAATGCTTAATCGTTTTTTCCGCCAAGTGTAACTGCTCCCCAATTTCCCGATTTGTCAATCCCTGGGCCACCAGATTTAGAATATCACGTTCTCGCTTCGTTAACTCGTTCAACGGGTCTTCTTGCTTCTTCGCCGTCATTTCGAACAAGATGCCGCCAGCCAATGCCGGGGAGATGTATACATCCCCGCCGGCAACGACCCGCACCGCATTGGCTAATTCCCGCGCCGTGACGCCTTTTAGCACATAGCCGCGCGCGCCGGCTTTGAGCGCCGCTATCAAATTATCCTGGTCTTCCGATACGGTAAGCATCATGATGCGGACGACAGGCCAGGCAGCAGCTATCTGGCCGGCTGCGGCAATGCCGCCGTCACCAGGCATAGCGATGTCCAGGAGCAGCACGTCGGGCAAGAGTTCGGCGACCAGAGTGCGCGCTTCTTCGCCGGAACCGGCCTGCCCCACGATGTCAAAATCGGGTTCGGCGGCCAGGGAACGGGCGACTCCTTCACGAAAAAGCGGGTGGTCGTCGGTGATGAGGATACGAATAGATTCAGACATCGTCTCCCTCCGGGATAGTTAAGGGGAGAACAGCACGGATGGTTGTGCCGTAACCGGGGGCGCTGTTTACCTCAAACTGCCCGCCTAACAGTTCGACGCGCTCGCGCATACCGGACAGACCTAAACGGCCGTTTCCCACTACATCATCTAGTTCAAACCCCTGGCCAGTATCGGAGATTTCTGCGTGAAGTTCATCCCGCTCAATGTAAACATGCACGGCCTGTTCTTGTTTCCCGGCGTGACGATAACTATTGGCCAGCGATTCTTTCAAAACGCGGTAAAGGGTGATTTTGACCGGCAGCGGTGCGGCTTCAGGTAAGTTGCCCAGGGTGATGACAACGTCACGGCGCGTTTTGTGTTCAAAATCGCTAATGGCGCGGTGGATGGTTTCTGGCAGAGAGATGGTGTTAATTTCCGGCAGCCGTAAACCGGCTGAGATTGTTCTTAGCTCCTGCATTGCCGAGGCAATCGCCACATGAACTGTGTGAAAATCCTGCTTGACAGCCGGTTGGGTTTGATCAAAAGCGTCGGCCAACGATTCGATGCGTAACAGAGCCAGAGCTAAATCCTGGGCGGGGCCATCGTGCAAATCGGCGGAGATGCGGCGCAGGTGCTGTTCGTTCAGGGCTGTGGTGCGGGCGGCGGCGCGCCGGATACGGCCGTGTAACTGCTGGTTTTGTTCTAGCAAGGCATGAAGTTGGGTCACATTCTGTTGGAGTTGGCTTTGTTGGGTAACAATCGTCCGGCTGGCCCGGCCAACAAGTCCGGCAAGAAGCAGGTAAACGGCCGTCATGACCGCGCTCACCAGCAGCCAACTGCGGATTTGAGCTGTCCGAATCTCGGCCGCTAACCCGTCACTTGTCTGGTAAAACTCAGACACAGCTAGAATATTGTCATTGCCGGCAGCGCGAGCCGGCGCATAGGTTTCAATGAGCGTATCCCAATACTGACGTTCAAATGCCTGTTCCTCTTTGTCCAGAGAGCTGACTTCTGTGACAACGTCGCCATTCATAGCCTGCGCCAATTCCCCTTCAATGGCAAATTGTTGGCCTATCAGATCGGGATTTGGACTGTAAAGGATCGTACCATTGGGCGACCAGATTTTGAAGGAGACAATTTGCTGACCCAACGATGTGTCCACCAGCAGCCGTTCCAGAGCCTGGATGTCGACTGTATCCAGTGTGTCGTTCTGCGCCAATCCTTGTAGATGTGGCGAGATGTAGCTGTCTACATACAGGGCGGTGACAGCGGCGGTTCGGTTGGTGACGGCCGTTTCAATCTGTTGGCTGATCCAAATACCGATCATAACCATACCGGCCAGCATCACCAGCAGGCTCACGAACATATATTGCCGTGCCAGCGTCAAATTTCCAAAGGCAAACACCTAACTCTCCAATGTAAATAAGCCTCCGGGAGGCTCCTTCAACGGCCGCGACAGCGCCCACAACCTCCCGGAGGTTGGGTTCAATTATCCAGGCAGCGCATTAATTATAGCGGTTTTTAATTCTTAGCACACATGGACTAAGGTCTGAAAAACCAGGAACCGGGGTCTGAACCAGTTCAAGACCTTCTCCCATTGTTACGCCGCCCGCCAATTTCTACAATGTAAATAATGACTAACCCTCCCGGAGATTAGCCTGACGAAACAAGCTAACCACTTGTGAACCTCCGGGGGGATCCGACCGCTGGATCATACTTTAGGAATCGTCCGGGATGATGCAAGAAGAACTCGTCTTATTACACCGGGGGCGCTCTTTGGAACAAGAAGCGCTGACGGCAATTCATAACAGTTACTATCCGGGCATTTATCGTTATATCACCTTCCGCGTGGATGATCGCTACACAGCTGAAGATTTGACAAGCGAAGTATTTTTGCGCTTGCTCAAAGCGCTCCGCGACCACACGGCTCCTCAAAAGACATTGCGGGGGTGGCTGTATGGCGTAGCGTCCAAAGTCGTCAAAGATTACTATCGCCAAACCAAGCGCGCCAACCTAATGGTCTTATTCATTGTCGTCGCTTCATTTATGACCGCTTCCACCTCCGCTCTGCCCGGAGACGCACTCTATGGCGCAAAACGTTTATATGAAGAGATACGCCTGACCCGCGCTGGCGATTCTGGTGAAATTGAATCCTTGAGGGAACAGACCCAGGGCGAGCGCATCCGCGAAGTGGAAGCCATTCTGCAAACGGATCGTGATGTCGCGGTCGAATTTGAAGGCCCCATCAACGTGATTCAGACCGACAGCTGGCGAATTGGCGACATCCAGGTACAGGTAGATAAATTCACTCGCGTTGTCGGGGCGCCGAGAAACGGTGTATGGGTGTTGGGCAATGACATTTGTTTGTGAACGGCAGTCTCCTCCCCACCATCATCCAGACAAAACCGGCTCTATTCGCAGTTAGTAATAAGAGGAATAAAATGCTTGAACGCGCTGACTCATTAACGGCCGTTAATCTAAAACAGACTGAAGACTCTTTACGGCAGCTTGTTGCACGGTTGGATTGGTCAGCGGCAGTTGCTTTCGGCCTGCCTTTCTTACTTTATTGGGTAACGGCCGCCCCCACCATTTACAACCTGGACAGCGCCGAATTTACAACGGCCGTTGCCGCCAACGGCCTTATTCGCGCCACCGGCTACCCGCTTTATCTCCTCCTGGGCAAACTGTGGTCGTGGCTCCCCCTGAGCGCCGACATGGGGTACCGCATGAACTTGTTCTCTGCTTTTTGCGGGGCGCTTACCATCCTATTGGCCGAACGAATTTTGCGCCGTTTGCAGGTTAGCGGCTGGGCGCGACTAGGCGCGCTGGGGCTGCTGGCTTCGGCCCCCTTTTTCTGGGCGCTCGCCCTCATTGCTGAAGTCTATACCTTGCATACAGCGCTCATGGCCGGCATCATTCTCGCTTTGCTGCGTTGGGCCGAATCGCCCACCCCCCTGCGTTTTGCGCTGCCCATCTTGCTCATGGCGCTCAGTATGGGCAATCATGCGGCGACGGCGCTGCTCGTTCCCGGCTGTGTCTGGTTCGTACTGACGCGCCATCCGCGGCAGATGCTTCAGCCGCGGACGCTGGCTGCGGGGATGGGGGCGCTGTTATTGGGAACGGCCGTTTTCCTCATCCTGCCCTTGCGCTACGCCACCCAACCCATCTTTAACTATGCTGGTCTATATGATGCGGCCGGAAATTTCCAACCCGCAAATCTGCAGACATGGAACGGTTTCTGGCAGCTCATCACTGGACAGACCTTCGCCGGGCAGATGTTTGGCTACCGTCTGGCCGAGGTAGGCTTGCAAATAACCGCCTATGCCGCCCAATTATGGACCGCCTTCTTTGCTATCGGCATCGGGCCAGGGATCATGGGGATGATAGTCTTATGGCGAAAAGATTGGCGGCTGAATGGGATGTTAACCCTCATGTTTTTGGCCAACGCCATCTTTTACATCAACTATCGCGTAGTAGACAAAAATACAATGTTTTTGCCGACATACCTCATCTTTGCCATATGGCTGGGGGTAGGCTACCAGTGGCTGCTTGTTTGGGTGCGCCCGTCCATGTCAGGGACCAACCATCACAACGCACCCCCTTCACGGTTCAAGGTAGACAGGCTCGTTCAACTGTTCATCGTTGGCGTAGTGGCCCTGGCCGTCGGTATGAACTGGCAGCAGGTTGATCTGTCGGATGATTGGAGTACGCGGCTGCAAAGTGAAGCCATCTTAAACCAGGCTGAACCAGATGCGCTGATTTTTGGCTGGTGGGATACCGTCCCGGCCATTCAATATCTACAGCTTGTGGAAGGACAACGGACGGACGTAACTGCAATCAACCGTTTTCTCATCAGCCCAGAAGAGATGAACAAGCTGATTTTGACTGAAATCGGCCGCCGCCCAGTGTATATCAACAACCCATCTATTGCTTTATTACGGGAAACGACGGTAACTGCCGTCGGCCCGCTGTATCGTTTGGAGCCTAAAAATCGGTAAGTCCTTACCTAATTAGTGGAGGTATTATGAGGCAATTGAAGCAAGAAACCGTTATTCGTATTATTCTGACCCTGGTCATTTTATTGGCCGGAGTCACCCTAATTCCTTTTATTGAACGGCCGTTAACAGCGATAGGCTGGGAACTATTTGCCGGCGTTTATTCACCCATACTCGATGTAAACGAAACGACAGGCGCGCCGGGCAGCGTATTTGCGTTTACCGGCAGTAATTTCCCCCCCAACAGCCTGGCCGCCATCTATATCAATGGCAATCCAACCGGCACAGTGATGACCGATGCCGTTGGTGCTGCATCCTTTTTGCTGAACACTACCGGCGCGGCGCCGGATCAGTACAATGTCACGATGGAAGTGGATATCAACGCTTCGGTTACGCGCGGTATTGAACTTGTGGCGGGCGGAACAACCGTTACGCCGCCGCCTGACGCTGCTGGGGATACCGTTTTCATTACTCACATCATCTTCCTGCCCAGCATTCAGAAAAATTAGCGCAGCAACTATGCTGAACTTTTGAATCCTCCCGAAGGCTCCGAAGCGATGGGTTACGCTTCTCGTCCAGCGTCAGAGCCTCCGGGAGGATGTGTACTGAAACGGATTAAACGAACATGGAATGGAGACAACAAAAACCGATTTCCAAAGCGATTGTTCTTCCCAGGCAATTGGCGGCGGCTCGTTGGGTGTGGCTGCCGCTGCTGCTTTTTGCGGTTACACGATTGGGGATTGCGTTGATCGCTTATCTGGCCGTTCCGCTTTTTGCCGATGCCGCCTCGCCGCCTCCTTATCATTTACGTCCGCCGGGAAATGTGTTGGTAGATGCGTTGGGCAGCCGTTGGGACACAGGCTTCTATGTCAGTATTGCCGAGGAAGGATACAAATTCGAAGGTGAGGCTTTGCCATCGGTGGCTTTTTTCCCCCTACTGCCCTTGATGATGCGGGTGGCAACGCCATTGGCAGGGGATACACTGCCAGCCGGGTTATTGATCAGCAATATGTCGCTGCTGCTGGCAATGATTTTATTTTACCGGTTATTGTTGGAAACCTGGGGCGAGTCGGTCGCCGATCGGGCTGTTTGGTACCTGTTGATTTTTCCGACAAGCTTTTTTGGGGCGGCGATCTATACAGAGTCGTTGTTTTTGCTAACAGCAATCGGCGCGCTCTATTTTGCCCGACGGCAGTATTGGGAACTTTCCGCCTTGTTGGGATTTGCCGCTGGATTGACCCGGCTTACCGGGGTAATTGTCACGCCCATGCTGTTCTTGGAGTGGCTCCGGCAGCGGTCAATGGCAGAAGGGAATGAACGGCCGTCTCTCTTCGCCCTCTTCGCCTCTTTCACCCCGCTGTTGGGGTTGGGGGCGTTCATGGGCTATTTGCAGCATGTTTTTGGCGATCCGCTGGCCTTTTTGCATGGGGCCAAGGCATGGGGGCGCATTCCGCAATCTCCCTTTGTGACTATCTCCGATTTGTTGCAGCGCCCGGTCGAGGGATGGCAGTCAGCCATTATGTCCGGCCATATCCACTTTGACAACTGGATAGATTTCAGCATGGTATTACTGTTTCTGGCTACGGGCGTCGCCTTGCTCATCAAAAAACGGTGGAGCGAAGCTGCATTTGTCTTGTCCGGCGTACTCATCCCCTTTAGCTCCGGGCTGCTCATGAGCCAACGCCGCTACGTATGGGTGTTGTTTCCCGCATTTATTTTGTTGGCACAGTGGGGGGAACGGCCGTGGATAGACAAAACGGTTACAACCTTATCATTACTGGGATTAGCACTGTTCACCGCCCTTTTTGTGAACGGTTACTGGGTGGGTTAAATGTGCGTAATTGCCGCTACCCCAACATCTTTGTATTGCACAGAGGGAGCTTTAGGTAAGACGCTTTTTATAGCCAGACTATGGTGAGTTTTGTTAACGACGGCAGCTGCTCTTTCAAGGTAATGACGAAAGTCTTGCCAAGATGGGTGTCTGCCTGTGATATACGGCTGCACCAAGACAGATGTATTATCTTCTAAGCTCGACTTTGTACATTCCTAACAGATTGCTTCTAAACCGTACTCGACCGCGTGGGTTTGTATTCAAATAATATTTGCATGTCACCCTTTTTATGCGATGTTCAAATATTCGTACTCGAGTAAAGTTGCATTGACTA
>JAJRYT010000070.1 GCA_024275635.1 Chloroflexota bacterium
ATGCCGCGTCGAGTCCTGAAAAACGGTCGCGGGCTTGCCGGGCAATACCCCGGCCCATCACCAACGCCCCGTTTTGCTTTATCGTCGCATTGGTCGTTATCAGAAACAAATCTACTTCGTCGAAAGCTGACCACATGTTACCAGTTTTGAAGGTTGGCATTTGGTTAACTCATTACGTAGGGGAATAGCGGCTGCTATGAACGGCCGTCCTCTCCATCTTCTCGCACACCCCACCAAGCAATCAGGATGGTAGGGAGAATGATGAGAGTTGACCAAATCAGAAAGGGGATAATCATGGCAGATCCTTTGGGGATATGTTGTCCAAGACAAAGCGGCCTCTCATCACGAGCGGCCGCTTATCCTGGAATGGAGGAGATTCATCCAATTTGCGCGGTTACGCGCAACGCGCTTGTTCCCTGATTTGGATAGAATACAATGCTGGATATGGTAAAAAATATACCATCCAGAGACAATCAATGAATGATGAAGAATGGAGAAATCTCCACGAGAATTTTGAAACGACTCTGCTACTCGATGCGGTTGGTCATGTTGATGAACTACGCGGCTATCTGAACGATGGCGAATACGGCCGTCCGCCGGAGATACGCGACGACTTACTGAAGTTACACGGCATGGCCATGGATGTCGTCAATAATGGTTAGGATACCGACTTGAAGAAAATGGCCGAATTGGCTGTGGGCCTTGAGGATGAAATTCTGGATATAACGCATCATGTGGATACGCTTTATCAAATCTTGCATAAGCTGACAGAGTTGCTACCGGAAAGCGCTTTTGATTTCGACGATTGGGATGACAACGAAGAAGAATAGCGGATATTCCCCAATTAAAGCCTGTTTAGCGTTTGCATCATCATGGACAAAACATCTTCGCGGGAAGGCCGATTTCGGAAGCGACCAGGGCATCAGGCTGCTCGGTGTATCTGCTCTTGGCGTCATGTGACAATAAAACAGAAAAATAAACATTGATTCTGCAACCATTTCCGCGTCTGAGAGCCGTTCTAAGAATTTTTCCGTTTTATTTTGTCGGAATTTTGGCAAAAATTCGGATGTGAAAATCGGTTATTTTGACTGTTCTCACACCTTCATTGCCGTAACTATCATTGTTACAACAATCACTTTTCAAAACCCAGTTAGCATCAATTCCCCGCAAGCGCCAACTCAATCTGAATAAAATCCCCGGCCGTCACTTGCAAACTGCGCATCGGCTCCAAATAACGTTCCGTCGTCAGGATACTGGCGTGACCCAGCATCTGCTGGATTTGCCGCAGGTCGGCGCCCCCTTTCAAGGCCAACGCTGCCGCCGTCCGCCGCAAGTCGTGCGCAGCAAGTGCGGCCTCTCCCTTCCTATTAATATACCCTGCCGCCAGTGTATGTTCTTTGACCACATTGTAGATGGCCTGCGGCGTCAAGTTACCGTCGGTGCGCCCGCCTCCCTTCGTATTCACCGAACCGGCCAACCCGCCATCTTTATTCAGAGCGCGGAAGATACGCTTGCACTGAGCATCGTCGAAGGGGCCGTTTATACTCCCCGACGCCTCCGCCCACCTGTCCAGCGCCACCTTTACCCAGGGCGGGAGGCCTACCGAGCGCACCCGGCCCCCTTTGCCCGCCAGATCAATGATCGCCCAACGGCCGTCCCGCTGCTGAATCTGCTCCCACGTCAGCCCGGCAACCTCTGACCGCCGCAAACCCGCGCCGATCATCACCGCCAGAATCGCCTGGTCGCGGATGGCCTTCATCACAGGTATCTCTTCCTGCTGCCAACGATAGATTGGCGTGTTCACCAGCTTCTCCGCTTCTTCCTTTGTCAGCCAATTGCCAGCACGGATGCCAGATTGCTTCACCCCCTTCACCCGCTCCACGCCATACGCCAGGGTGGGGGGAAGCAGCCCATTGTCGGCCGCTTCAGTGGCAAGTTTTCGGATAGCTGACAATGCCTGGTTGATACTGCTGCGACTTTTGCCATTAGTGAGCATCTGTTCACGGTAAGCGTTGATGGTGGCTTTACTAAACTGGGGACGGCCGTTTCCATCATACCAATCCAGGAAATCAATGAGAGCGCGGCTGTAAGCCCGTTTGCTGTGCGGGCTGTCCACGCTTTGCGTGACCAGATCAATGACGGCGTACCAGTCGTTTTGCAAAATTAAATCGGTCATCTCCGTTGCTGCCATATTTCTCTCTGTTTTGCGTTTGTACATAAGAATTATTATAAGTATAATACTATTGTTAATACTTATTTTCAAGGGGTAAACGGATGTCTTTTGTCTCTCGCGAAATGGAACTGGCGTTATTAAATGATTTATACCAGCGCCCCGGCGCCCAATTCTTAATCCTTTACGGCCGTCGCCGCATCGGCAAAACCGCCCTCATCACCCATTGGGGCAGGGGGCTGGCTGAACCTTATCTATACTGGATGGCTTCGCAAACGTCGGCGACAAACCAACTGCGGAACTTTTCACAAGCGCTCTTCCAGTTTCTTAATCCTGAAACGGCCGTCACCCCCACCTTTAGCTACCCGTCCTGGGATGCCGCCTTTGCCGAAGTCGCCAGATTGGCGGCCAACCGGCGCGTTGTCATCGTGCTGGATGAATTCACCTACGTCATGCAGGCCGATTCGGAAGCGCCCAGTCTGTTGCAAAAAGCGTGGGATCATCATCTGAAACAAAGCAACGTATTCCTCATCCTTACCGGATCGCTGGCGGGCATTATTCAACGCGCGGCGCTGGAGTATCAGGCGCCGCTCTACGGCCGGGCGACAGCGCGGCTGAAACTGCAGCCCCTTTCCTTTGGCGCCTTGGCGGCCATGCTGCCCAGCTACAACAGCGAACAGCGCCTGGCCGTCTATACCATCGCCGGCGGCGTACCCGCCTATATCGAACTGTTTGACGACGCCCTAAACATCTTGCAAAATTTGCAGCAGCGCATTGTTACCCCGGCCAACGTGATGCTGAGCGACGCCGTTTTTCTCCTGCACGAACAGTTGGACGAACCCCGCAACTACGTCGCCGTCCTGGAAGCGATTGCGGCCGGCTATCACCGCCTGACAGAAATCGCCGCCATGTCCGGCATTAACCGCTCCAACATCAGCAAATATCTGGCCGTTCTCCGGGAGTTGGGCTACGTGAAACGGTTAGTCCCGGCCACCATACGCCGCCCCGACAGAAGCCGGCAAGGGCGTTACGTGGTTACAGACCCCTATTTACGTTTTTACTATCGTTTTTTGGCGCCGCACCGGACAGCCATCGAGCAAGGCCGCATCAAGCAAACCGTTAGTTTACTTTACGACCATCTGTTAGATTTCATTGGGACGCATACGTTTGAAGAATTGTGCCGCGACTGGGTAAACCTTGTGGCCGAAATGGACGAATTCCCCTTTTTGCCGGAACGCACAGGTAGTTTTTGGTCCAAACAAGCGCAAGTGGACGTTTTAGCCGTCAACTGGCGCACAAAAGATATTTTGCTGGGCGAATGTAAATGGGGGCAAAAGGAGGTAGGCCGCTCCGTCATACAGACTTTACTGGACAAAACGGAAAAGGTATTGCCGGCGTCGTTTACCTGGCGTGTCCATTACGCCTTTTTCGCCCGGCGCGGTTTTACGCCGGCGGCGCAAACATTTGCCGAACAACATAATGCCCGGTTAATCACCTTAGTGCAAATTGAATCTGATATGCAACGGTGGCTTCACGCGCAAGCGTCTGTAAAGTAACATGGCGAAAATGTCTTATCCAATCGCTTTTTTGTTTGTCAATACCTTACAATAAACATCATTATCATAAGGTACTTAGTCGGCATAATCATGACGCTAACAATTTACACATCTTGCTTTTATGTTCACTGCATCGTAAAATTCTGGCGGGTTGCCTCCCACCTATAGCAACTGAATGTTGATCTCAGCAGGGATTGTAATTGACTTGAAGCAAACAGCTATCTACGTAGGAATAAAAACCCTCACACTATTCGCACTTACTACATTGCTTGTCTCTTGTCAGTCCACACCTCAAAGCGAATTGCCAACGCTGGTACCTACGGCATCAGTAGGTTCTACCGCAACTTTCGCTGCACTTGACACTTTGGAAATTGTGGAGGAATCTCTTCAATCTACATACACTTCCACGCTGGCCTTGACACCCCCTATCCACACAATTATTACCCGATCAACTCTACCATCCGCCGCTACCACTGTGACAGCAATTTCTACCGTACAACTATCCCCAACCTTAACATCAACTCTTGTTTTCACAGTCGAAATGTTGCCATCTCTAACGCCCTCCGCAACACTAGAGCCGACTGCCACCTTTTGGCCAACCGTAACTCGCCAAGTACTGCCAGCAGACATAGCGGCAGGACTTGTATCCTGTGATAAGCGGATAGTTACCAATGATCTATTATTGATCGCTACCCAACAGTTTTCACTCCCTGAATCATACACTCCCTCAGGCTTAGTACTGCTTGCAGATTATTTTCCTAGCAACATTACTCGCGATCAAGAACTTTATGTACGTGCAGTCATTATTGATCCTTTGCAAC
>JAJRYT010000071.1 GCA_024275635.1 Chloroflexota bacterium
AATCCGCCCGGTTGTCAACGCTTTATCATTACTGTCTTAAGGTTTTCTGTCTGGAAGGCACGCGGTAACAGTACTGATAAAGATAGGTATCGGTAATGTGGGCGGCTCAGGGTTGGGAGGAATTGGAGGGACGCAGAAACGATTCAACAAGCTGAGCTTACCAGGAACTTTTTCTCTCGGCGGCTCTCAGGCCGAATTTGCCCCCGGTTTTTTCTGGTCTCTTTCTCATTGACTGGTGAATCTCCAACGGCCGTTACCCTGCAATCCATCTCGGCCGCCAGCAGCACAGCCATCCTGCCCATCCTCATCGCCGCGCTCTTGCTGGCGCTCGTGGGCGGGGTGGCCTTGCGGCGGCGGGTTGGAATTATGAAGGATGAAGGATGAAGGGGGGACGGCCGTTGGTTGTTGTGTACGGCCGTTCCCTTCTCTTGGACAGTGTGGAAATGATGTGGGGGGGGACGGCCGTTTCTATTTGGGGGTTAAAGCAAAAGCTGCCGAAAATTCGCCGATCTTCGGTAGCTTTGTTTTTTTGGATAAACGGCCGTTTGGCGTTGTGAATTTCCGAGAAAGCCTAAATAACCTGAACCGTGACGCGCTTGCCGGCTCTCTCGAGCATATCTACTAACGCATCAATTGTGAATTTGTTGGTTTTACCTCTGACCACATCTGAAACCCGGGGACGGCTAACTTGCAATAAAGCAGCCGCATCTTCCTGTTTAAGGTGTTCCTGTTTTATCCATTCGCCAAGCTGGATCATGAGATGCGCCTTGATCTTTAATTTTGCCGCCTCGTCAGGAGCAAACCCCAGATCGGCAAAAACATTACCGTCAGCGGGGGTTATGTGGGTGATGGATGTATCAATTGTTTTCATATTATTTTCTCCCGGATTGCGCTTCGATAACTTTGGCATATCTGGCTTTGGCTATATCAACATCTTTTTTTGCCGTCCTGCATGTTTTTTTCTGAAATGCGTGCAAAACATAAATGGAGTCAGCAAATTTTGCCACATACATAACTCTGAATATGCCTTTGTCTTCGCTAATCCGTATTTCTCTTACGCCTGCGCCCACTGACTTAAAAGGTTTCCAATTTTCAGGATCTAACCCTTGCTGTATGCGATACAATTGGTATCCTGCCGCTTGTTTTGCGCTATCTGGAAAAGCAACGAGGTCTTTTAAGCTTGAGCCAATCCACTTTATGGGCTTTTCATCACGCATATGCAGAATTGTACAATATTTTATACACTTCTACAAGATAAGCCTCCCTTTATACCCTTTTGGGTTCAACCCTTCGGCTGCGCCCAGAACAAGTCTTGGAGATCGAACCAATCTTGCCGGAGGGCTATGTTGACAAAGTGCGACGCACCTTAAAGGTGCGTCGCATTTGGCGCCTGCGAGAAGTCGGGCTTTTGGCAAAAGCCCGACTTCCTGGCCGTTTGCTGCCTCCCGTCATATGAGCAATGGCCGATTAGGGAGATAAGCATATGAAAGGCAAAATCGAATTGACAATTGAGTAGAGAGTGTCTACCATATTCATAAATATGATAACTCAGATTTATGGATTATGGTGATACGATGGCTATTTTGTTACAAATTCGCAGTAATGGGCAAATAACGTTGCCTGCGGCCGTGCGCCGACAGGCTAACTTAAAGGAAGGGGATACGCTGGAATTGAGCGTTGGCAAGGATGGCGTGTTGCATTTATTGCCCAAGCTGGCAATTGACCGGTCGCAAGCGTATTTTTGGAGCGACAGATGGCAGGATGGCGAGCGAGAAGCGCAAGATGATATTGAAAACGGCCGTGTTTCCCGTTTTGACAACATTGACGACGCACTCGATTTTCTGGATAGCGACGAAGAATAATGCCGCTCATTTTTACAAAGCGCTTCAAAAAAGCGTATCAACAGTTGCCCCGTCCTATTCAAAACAAGGTCAAAAAAGCATTGCGTTTGCTGGATGAAAATCAACGCTATCCATCTTTACAAGTCAAACGCATTCAAGGAACAGATAAATTGTACGAGGGGCGCATTGATCAGAAATACCGCTTTTCGTTTGAATTTGACGGCGAAGACATCCTGTTACGCAATGTAGACAACCATGATAAATGTCTTAAAAATCCATAATTCCCCCCTCCAATCTATCTCTGCCAACAGCAACGCAGCCATCCTGCCCATCCTCATCGCCGCGCTCTTGCTGGCGGTTATGGGCGGGGCGGCCTTGCGGCGGCGGGTTGGAATTATGAGGGATGAAGGATGAATTATGAAGGGGGACGGCCGTTGATTGTTATGTACGGCCGTTCCCTCCTCCTCGACAGCGTGGAACTAACCTTGCGCCAAAACGGCCGTCACCCCCTCCTGCGCCTGTCCGATACCAGCGCCCCGCCACAACTGGACAATATACCGCCGGGGCTGATTATTTACGACAGTGATCAGGTTGACGGAACGGCCGTTTACCAACTGTTAACCGACTACCCCGGCTGGCAGTTAGTGGGGCTGACCGCCTCAGAGGAGGAGTTATTGATTATTAGTAGCGAGAAGGGTGACGGCCGTTCCCTGGCCGATGTGATGGAGATTATTCAACGATAGGTAATAGATTGGTTCACTCTCGGAAGAGTGAACCAATCTTGACCAATGATAAAAAGGAGTGTAACAATGATTAACAGTCTCGTTGACATAAGCCACTCGATGTAGGAGGCTGGAAATTTTCGGGGACACCCTTTTTAAGGCAGAAATACGTTGAAAACACACATGTGGCAACTTGGCCGAAGCTGGAAGGATGTTAACGGCAGGAACAACGTGGGTTCACTTTGGCCACTTTTCTCTGTTCTTTGCTATACTTTCGTTGAGGCGCATTGACTTAATGGTTTGGAAATCTTTTTAGTCGATTTTGCCTCAAATTCCTGAAACCACAGAATTTACCAGAACCAGCGATTTTATAAGTGGTATTTCAATGAAAGTCTTAACCATTATTCTTTTGGGGATAATCTTCTCACTAACCGCTTGCCGCCAACCAGCGCCGCCGCTGCCAACATCTGTCTCTGTGGCGGAATTACCTACGCCGCTCCCGCCAACCGCCACGACGCTGCCGCCAACAACCGATTTGACCCTACTTGAACCCCCGCCGCCCCCCACTCTCGTTCCGGTCACCAGCCCGCCCACAGCCACGACCGCGCCGCTTGCGCCGCTGGTTAACATCATGTCGCCAGACGAGGGAGCAGATTTTATTCTGGGCAGCGATGTTATTGTGCGCGGACTGATGCAGCGGCAAAATGGCCAATCAATCTGGCTGGCGCTGGTAAGTTGGAACGGCCGTCTCCTGACCGAAGTGCGAGCAGCAGTCACAGAACAAAGCTGGGAGGCTCCTATTTCTATTCCCCCCTTCGTTAGCGGAGCCGCTTATCTACAAGCAACAATCCGAGATGAAGCTGGGCAGATTTTGGTTGAAAACCGTTTATCGGTGAACCTGATCGTTGATACCAATTCGACCGAGCGGTATTTGGCGTTATACCGTCCGCTGCCGAAGGAAACGGCCGTTGGCGGCTTCAACCTCTTCTTCGACGGTACGATCTACCGCCCCGTCAACAGCGTCATCACCATTTCCGTGTGGGTAGACGACTGCCAGACTCGCGTCTCCCGTCAAAGCTTTGTCCTGGGGCGCAGCACGCACCCCATTTACTGGCAAGGCTTTACCGTGATCCCGCAAGGTGTGATTGGGCCAGGCTGTGCCATCGCCCAAACCGGCGACCCGGACAGTGACGATTGGCGGGAAGCGGTGATGCCCATCAATATCCTGCCAACTGATGACCCGGCGGCCAAAGGTATCCGCATCGGCAGCCCACTTCCAGACAGCCACATTGCGGCCGGGCGGGAGTTGTATCTGTACGGCACAGCGCTCAATATTTCTGAGGGACCGGTATCAGTTACTGTTTTGATGGAAAACGGCCGTATCATCAGCCAAAGCACATCTCCTACAGATTATTGGGGCTATTGGGAGTTCCGCGTTACAATACCGCCCGACGTATCCGGGCCGGCAAAAGTAACCGTATCCACTGGGGCGGCCGACAGTGAGAATTATATCGAGGCGGTCATTCTCATCATTGTGGACCCAGCCCCCACAGTGGAATCATGATCTTGTTCGTCGCTCGTTTTTTACCATAAATTAACACAAATTTGGGGGTTCATTCGTGATAATTCATATGCAGGTGGTATCTCTCAATATTTCGGGGCAATCCTCCGGGAGGTTTTAACAATGGTCTAGCTCTTAGCTCAAACCTCCCGGAGGTTCTCCTAATTATTGAACCGTCCAAGAACATCCTTACTCGTTATTCCCATAAATCTCAGGTTGGGCCACTCTCGTGAAAAATATCCTAAAAATAAACATCAAAACCATACTGTTTACCATTCTTCTTGTGGATACCTGTTTCATAGCTATCCACATTGTCCACATTGTTATTGACAGAGTATTTCCCTGGTACCAGGGTTTCTTACTGAACAATAACTATGCGCTAGACCAGGATGGCGGCTATGCTGAAATTTTTCAATATATGAAAGAATTAGTCGTTGTCTTGATGCTTGGTTTTTTATATTGGCGGCGAAAAGCATTTATTTACCTGGGCTGGGGTATCCTGTTTTTGTTTCTGCTGATAGATGATTCCTTGCAGATTCATGAAAATTTAGGTGAGACTGCCAACAAACTCATCAACATCACCCATTTGGGCGGGATTCGTGGGCAGGATATTGGCGAGATTACAGCCATCGCCATCATGGGCGCTTTTTTGCTGAGCTTCGTCCTGGTCGGTTATCTCAGAAGCCCCCAGCCATTACGAAAATTCTCCAATCGTCTGGTCTTTCTCCTGGCGCTTTTAATCGCTGTTGGTGTTTTGGTGGACCTGGTTCATTTTATGTTTGCAGACTCCCCCATCTGGTTTAATTTTTTGACCATTGTTGAAGACGGCGGCGAGATGATCGCTTTCTCCTTAATTTTAACTTATGTCTATTCTCACTTGCAAGCCAATCCTCATAACGCCACACCATCATTGTCCCCAATAGACATTTGAAGCAACTATTTCGGGCATAGCATATCACGAAGCAGGCACAGAGGACGCAACGATTCTTCCTCTTCTTTTGCCCCACACACATTCCGACGCGAAGCGATCATCCAACACCTGGAAGGTGGCCTACAAACGTCGCGCCCTTCTTGATAATATTGCTCATATTTATTTTCCTGCGCCACCAACTAATTCTCCAAAATGCAACTTGTATCCCTGCCGCCTTGCCACTATACTACCCGTCGCCACCCAATGCCAAAAGTGAGCAAAAATCTGCGCCAGCGGCGCATTCTACGGATTAACTTTACATGCGATTAAAACGACTGGTCTTGCAAGGGTACAAGACCTTTGCCACCAAGACTGAATTTGTCTTTGACTCAGGGATAACGGCCGTTGTCGGCCCTAACGGCAGCGGCAAGAGCAACGTTGCCGACGCAGTGCGCTGGGTGCTGGGCGAGCAAAGCTACAGTACACTGCGCGGCAAGCGGACGACGGACATGATTTTTCACGGCAGCCAGAGCCGACCCCGCGCGGGCATGGCCCAGGCCATCCTCACATTGGACAACAGTGACGGCTGGCTGCCCATTGATTACACCGAAGTAGAAATCGGCCGCCGCGCCTACCGCTCCGGCGAAAATGAGTACATCCTCAACGGCCAAAAAGTGCGCCTGCGCGACATCGCCGAACTGCTGGCCAGCAGCGGGCTGGCCGAACGCACTTACACCATCATCGGCCAGGGGTTGGTGGATCAGGCGCTCTCGCTGAAGGCGGACGAGCGGCGGGCGTTGTTCGAGGAAGCGGCCGGCATCAGCCATTATAAATCGCGCCGCGCCGAGACGCTGCGCCGCCTGCAGGAAACGCAGCGCAATCTGGAGCGCGTCCACGACATCCTGGCCGAAATCAAGCCGCGCCTGCGTTCGCTCAAACGACAGGCGACCCGCGCCCAAAATTACGAACAAATCGCCGCCGATTTGCGCCATTTATTGCGCATCTGGTACGGTTTCAAATGGGAGCAGGCCAAACGACAGACGCGGCGGGCCAGGGAAACGGCCGTCCTCGTCGAGACAAAATGGCAGGCCAGCCGGGATGCCTTACAGCAGCAGCAGGAGAAAATTGACCAACAGCGCCGCCTCATCAACCGACGGCAGCAGGAAATCGGCGAACTGCTGGCGGCGCGGGACGAGAGTCGGGAAACAGTGGCGAAAGCGCGGCGCGAAGTAGCCATTTTGCGCGAGCGGCAGGCGGCCGCCCGGCGGCAGTTGGCCGACATTGGGCAGGAGCTGCCGTTGCAACGCCAACAGCAGGCGGTGGCTCAGGCGGAACTGGCTGCGGCCATGGTCGAATTGAAAACTGCCCAAGCCACCCTTAGCGACAGCCAAAATCAGCTTTTGCAATTCAACAGCGGTTTCCAGGCCCAGCAGGCGGAAATAAACCACCGGCAAACGGCGCTGCGCCAGGCGGAGCAGACCCAGCGGGCGACGCAAACGCGGCTGGCGCAGGCGGAAGGGCAGTTGAGCCAGTTGAGGGAGCAAGTTACAAGTGGTAAGTGGCAAGTGGTGAGTGCAGCGGAGGGTGAGTTGGTGAAAGTGGCGGCAGAGGTGGAGAAGGTAACGGCCGTTCTCCAATCCGCCGAGTCCAGCCGCGACAACCTGCGCCCCAACCGGGAGTCGACGCACAAAGAGCGACGCGCGCTGATTGACGCATTGAAAACATTACGCCGCGAAAACCGCGAGCGAGAAAAGGGTCTGAACCGGCAGCGCAACCAACTGGCCCGGCTGGAAGCGCGGCTGGAGATGCTCGACCAACTGCGGCGCAAGGATGTGGCCGTGGGCGACGGCGTCCCGGTCATTGGCCGTTTTGGCCGCCTGGTAACGATTCCTGCTGAGTACCGGACGGCCGTTGCCGCCGCGCTGGCAGCGCGGCTGGAAACGCTGGTGGTGGCCGATGAGACTCAGTTGTGGCAGCTTTTGCACAGCAGCGACCCGAAACAGATGTTAACGGCCGTCTCCCTGCAAAACGTCGCCAATAACCAATTACCAATAATCAATCATCCCCAATCAATCGGCCGGGCCAGTGAACTGGTAACTTGTAATGCGGCGATACGGCCGTTAGCCGACCTGCTGCTCAGCCCTGTTTTGCTGGCGAATGACGCCCGGACTGCTTACGCCATCGCCCAGGAACTGCCGCCGGGAATGCTGGCGGTCACGCCGGATGGCTTTGTCGCCCACGGAGGCGGGCTGGTGGAACGCGCCGGGCAGGAGGCTGCCGGCGCTATTTTGACCCGTGAAGCGGCGTGGCAAGAGGCGAAGGCCGCGGTCGAAAAGCAAAAAGCAGATGTGGCGGAGATGGCAACGGCCGTCGCCGCCCAACAAGCCCTCATCCAGGAAAAACAAGATCGCGTGGACGAGTTGCAGCGCGAGGAAAACCGGCTGGCCCAGCTGGAACATGAAGCCGGGCAGCGGGTGAGCCGCGCCCAGCGTGATCTGGACCGTGCCCGGCAGCAGCAAAAATTCCTGGAACGCCAGCGGCAGGCCCAGGCCGAGGAATTGGCTCGATTGCAGCAACGGATTGAACAGGCGGAGCAGGAAATTGAGAAACAAAAGGAAGAAGTGGTCAAGGCGGAAACGGCCGTTACCCACGCCCGTGCCCAACTGGAAAGTCTGCCCGTTGCCGCCGCGCAGCAGCAGCGCCAATCCCTCCAACAAAGCATCCAATCCACCCAAACCATCGTGGCTGGACGGCAGGCGGTAGTAGACAGCCGCCGCAGCACCCTCAACCAGATTGATCGGCAAATCGGCCGTCTTCAAGAGAGGCAGGCCGCTTTACAGCAGCAAGTAGAGCAGCTTTCCCTCACTGAGGAAGAAACCAGAGTCACCCAGATGCAGCAGCAGTTGGCGGCATTGGACGAGCGAATCAACCCGCTGCAAGACCATCTGCGGCAAGATCGCCAGGCATTGGCCCAGTTAGAAGACGCCATCAGCGCCATCCAAAAACAAACCCACGACCGGGAGACGCAGCACACGCAAACGCAAATCGCCCTCAGTCAGCGGCAAAACAACATGGAAGGACTGCAAGAACGTATCAAAGCCGATCTGGGCATTGTCGCCCTCAGCTACGACGCCGACCAGACCGGTCCTACGCCCCTGCCGATGGATGAAGTCGTCGAACAGTTACCCGTGATCAACGAGCTGCCCGACGACATCGAAGACACCATCCAACATTATCGCGGCCAGATGCAGCGTATGGGGGCCATCAACCCCGACGCGCCGGAGGAGTACCAGGAAACCCAGGAGCGCTTCGATTTCATGACCGAACAGGTTGAAGATTTAAACCAGACGGAAGCCCAACTGCGCCAGATCATCGCTGAACTGGATGAATTGACTTCCCGCGCCTTTGGCGAGACGGTGGCTAAGGTGAACAATGTCTTTGGCGACATCTTCACCCAGCTTTTTGGCGGCGGTTCGGCGCGGCTGGCGCTGACTGACCCCGATGATTTGACGATTAGCGGCGTGGACATCATCGCCCGGCTGCCTAACCGGCGCGAGCAGGGGCTGGGGCTGCTCTCCGGCGGCGAACGGTCGTTGACGGCCGCCGCCCTCATCTTCTCCCTCCTGCGCGTGTCGCCCACCCCCTTCTGCGTCATGGATGAGGTGGACGCGGCGCTGGACGAGGCCAATGTCAACCGCTTCCGCGAACTACTGCGCGAGTTGAGCCTGAAAACACAGGTCATTGTCATCACCCATAACCGGGGTACGGTACAGGCGGCGCACACGATTTACGGCATCAGCATGGGCACGGACAGCGCCAGCCAATCCATTTCGATTAAACCGGAGGAGTATGTGAAGCAGGCGAGTCTGGTTTAATTACTCATTCCCACGCTCGGCGTGGAACGAGAGGAAATTTATGAATTTTACGGCCGTTAATTTTCAAGAAAAGTTGGAAAATTTCTCTGAGCATTGGTCGCCGAAGATTGTCGCCCAGATGAATGATATCCAGTTTAAGTTGGTGAAGATTCAGGGGGAGTTTGTCTGGCACAGCCATGCGGAGACGGATGAGGTATTTATTGTGTTGGCGGGGGAGATGACGATTGAATTGAGGAACGGCCGTATCTCCCTCCAGCCCGGTGAATTATTCGTTGTCCCCAAAGGGGTGACGCATAAACCGGTCGCTGAAAACGAGTGCCATATCCTGCTGGTTGAACCGGCCAGCCTCGTCAATACCGGCGACGCTGACAGCAATTTAACCGCTCCCAACGACGTTTGGATTTAGCCAATCCGCATTACAAATCATTTACATCCGCTTATTGCTCCCCTAACAAGCCTAACCTATAATTGCCGTGACTAGAAATAAACTGTGAGCCGTAATCCGTATTCCGTAACCCGTAAACGGATCACGGAATACGGATTACGGATTACGGATTACGGATTACGAGAAACGATATGAGCTTTACAGTTGGCACACAAGTAGGCGCTTACGAGATCGTCGAGAAATTGGGAAAAGGGGGGATGGCCACCGTCTACAAGGCGTACCATGCGGCTTTAGACCGTCATGTGGCCATTAAAGTGCTGCACGCTACATTTAAGGATGACGAAACCTTCTTGCGCCGCTTCTCGCGGGAAGCGCGCGTTGTCGCCCGGCTGGAGCATACGCATATCGTCCCCGTCTACGATTTTGCCGAGCATGAAGGCTACCCATACCTGGTAATGCGCTACGTTGAGGGCGAAACGCTGAAGGAGCGGATGGGCCAGGGAGTGTTAAGCAAAACGGAAATTACGCGCATTGCTACAGCCGTTGCCAGCGCCCTTGACTATGCCCACCAACAAGGCGTCCTCCACCGCGACATTAAACCATCGAATATTTTGCTGACCAAAGGGGGCGGCGTTTACATTGCCGATTTTGGGCTGGCCCGCATCACGCAAGCCGGCGAATCTACTATGTCGCAAGATATGATCATGGGCACGCCGCAGTACATTTCGCCGGAACAGGCTAAAGGCAGCACGGATATTGACGGCCGTACCGACATCTACTCATTTGGCATTGTGCTGTATGAACTGATTACCGGGCGCGTTCCCTTCCAATCAGACACTTCCTACGCCATCATTCACGCCCAGATATTCGATCCGCCGCCGCTGCCCAGCGAGATCAATGACAAGGTTGGCCCGGCGCTGGAAAACACGCTGCTCAAGGCTTTGGCCAAGGAACCCAATGACCGCTTCCAATCGGCCGGAGAATTGGCGACTGCCTTCCGCAATGCCGTCCTGGAACTGCCGACCAATATTGCCCCGATGGGGGCCGCCATGTTGCCGGACTACACGCCGCTGGGCGTGACCCAGGTAAAGGAGCCGGAAGAAACGGCCATTCCCCCCCCCCTACCCGATTTATCCGACGCCCCGGCCAGCCAAATTACAGCCGTTCCTGAAGCCGATACCCGGCCAGCCAAAAAGAAACGGCGGCTGCTCATTGGGTTGGGCATCCTGGCCGTCATCTGCCTGTGCCTGTTCTTCCTGGCCGCCGTCAACAACGCTCAAAAGAGAAAAGATGCTGCCCAAGACACGCCGGTTGTGGACGTGACGCCAACTCATGAACAAGATGTGGAGGAGACGGCCGTTCCCCCAACAGAATCGGCAGTCCCCACTCCCACCCGCTTAACCGACCTCCCCCTGGACTCAACGGCCATCCGGCCGACAGACGAATTAGAGCAGCTGCACCAGACTGACCCCGACAACGCCGCCGTAACCGCCGAACTGGCCGCTGCCTACATCCGTGACGACCGGCGCGATGAGGCCGCCGCCCTGATACAAGACGCTTTCAGCAACACCCGGCTACCCGCCCGCTACATCATCGCCGCCGAACGCCTGCTGGAAATTAACGAGCCGGACATGGCGGCGGCCGTTCTGCAAGAAGGGTTAAACAAATTCGGCAGCGACCAGCGCATACAGCGCCTGGCCGTCATGAGCAACATCTTGCGCGAAGCGCCAGCCCCGGTCATGCAAGAACTATTGGACAAGATACAAGCCCAACCAATCACCAATGAGGTTTCCGTCCAGATTGGGCAAGCTTATTTGACCCACCTGGAGGGCAACGACGACGAAGCATTACGTCTCCTTACCGATGCGCTCCAAGCTGGCGGACGGGAGTATCGGGCCGAACTGCTGTTTATGAAAGGGCTGCTGCATTTGGACATGGGAGATGATGCTCAGGCGCTGCGAGCCTTTGAAGAAGCGCAAAACAGCGACCCGCCCCTCTGGTTGGCCGGTCGTATTACGGAACAAATCAAAAAATTATCGTAGAAGGAAATAACCATGCGTACACCCATTATTGCCGGTAACTGGAAAATGAATAAAACGGCCGTCGAAGCAGTCGCCTTTGCCGGCGCGATTCGTGACGACCTCAATCAAATCGCGGGCGTGGACATCGTATTTTGCCCGCCGTTCATTGCCATCCCCGGCGTAGCCGAAGCGGTGCAGGGAAGCAAAATTGGCGTGGGCGCGCAAAATATGTATTTTGCCGAATCGGGCGCGTTTACGGGCGAGATTGCCCCCGATATGCTCACCCCTTTCTGCCAATATGTCATCCTCGGCCACTCCGAACGGCGCGCCTATTTTGGCGAGACGGATGACGGGGTGAATAAGAAAATCAAGGCGGCGCTGGCCCACAATATTATGCCCATCGTCTGTGTGGGTGAGAGCCTGACCCAAAATGAAGCTGGCGAAACGCAAAGTTTTGTCAGCGGACAGGTGCAAGCAGCGTTTGATGGGCTGACGGCCGATCAGGCAGCCCAATGTATCATTGCCTACGAACCAATTTGGGCTATCGGCACAGGTAAATCGGCTACAGTGGAACAGGCCGGCGGGATTATTAAAACGGCCGTTCGTGACGCCATCGCCGCATCATTTGGCGAAGGAACCGCCCAAAAGCTGCGCATTCAATACGGTGGCAGCGTCAAACCCCACAACATCGCCGACTACATGAGTCACCCCGATATTGACGGCGCGCTGGTCGGCGGCGCCAGCCTTAAGCCAGCTTTTGTTGAGTTGGTAAAAAACGCAGTGTAAAGATTGAAGATTAAAGATTGACAACTGCTCTCCAATCATCACTCTTTAATCTTCAATCCCCAATTCCAATGGATTCTAACCTCATGCCCTTCATCTGGGTCGCCCTGGCTCTACCCGTTTTACTGCTAATGCAGCGGTGGATTCACACCCACTTGCACGGCATCGCCCTGCTGCTCATGGGCAAACCGGAGCGGGCGGTTATCCTGTATGCCATCGTATTATTCCCTGGCGTGGTCTTGCATGAGGTCAGCCATTGGTTGATGGCAACGCTTCTAGGCGTGCGTACCGGCTCGTTTTCGCTGCTGCCGCGTAGCCAGTCAGATGGCTCGGTACAGTTAGGCTATGTGGAATATTACAAGAGTCAATCACTGGGGGCCGTGCGTGAAAGTTTGATTGGCGGCGCGCCGTTGTTGACGGGAACGGCCGTTATCCTGCTCATCGGCTTCCATATCTTTGGCGTGACCGACCTCGCCGCCGCCATCCAATCTGGCGATATTGACACTGTCACCGCTGCTTTGGGGCAGGTCTTTGTCGTCCCCGATTTTCTGGTCTGGCTCTACCTGCTGTTCGCCATCGGCAACGCCATGATGCCCAGCCGCTCCGACCGCCGCGCCTGGCCCGCCCTGGCGCTGACGTTGGTTGTCGCCGCCATTGTCCTAACCCTGCTGGGCATTCAGCGCATCGTCCTGGACGGGGTGGCGGGAGCTGCTCAGACCGTATTTGGTTATCTGGGCAGCGCCTTCTCCATGGCCATCGCCGTCAACATCCTCTTTATGCTCTTCCTGGCCGGACTGGAAGCGCTTGTCGGCCAGATTAAAGGAGTGAACGTAGTGTATGGGGTCGAATCGCCTTAGAAAGCGCTGGAGACAATTCATGAAGCAAGAGCGCAGCCAGGAGCCAGACAGAACAACCAAACCAATGAGACCTGCTTCTCAGAACGGCCGTAACACCCCCCCTGGCTGGTGGAAACGATTAAGACAGTGGATTCATGAATACCCAATACGGGCCGCCGGCGCTGGTTTAGGCGCCGGCGCCATCATCTTCCTGGGTCTCAACTTCGTCCCCCTCCGATTCTTCACAGATTTTGCCGCCAACATCGCCACAGAAATGGCTAGTATCGCCGTGACTGTGCTGTTCATTGATTACCTGAACGAGCGGCGGCAAAACGAACAATTAAAAGCCCAGCTTATCCGAGAAATGGGGGCCAGCGACAACGGCATTGCTCATCGCGCCGTGCGCGAACTGCGCGCCTACGGCTGGCTGACAGACGGCTCATTGCAGGGGGCCGACTTGACTCAGGCTAATTTGCAAGGCGTTAACTTGTGGGGAGCCAATTTGCAGGAGGCGACTCTGCTGGGAGCAATTTTGGAAGAAGCTGACCTGAGCTGGGCCAATTTGCAAGGAGCGTCGCTGGCTAAGGCCAATTTGATGGGAGCTAATTTGTCTGATGCCGATTTACAGGGCGCTTTATTTTGGTGGGCAGACTTGACCAACGCCGATTTGACGATGGCCGACTTGCAGGGTGCCATCCTGGAACAGGCCAATTTGCGTGGCGCTCGTTTGTACAGCGCAAAGAATACAACTGAAAAGCAATTGTCCCAGGCCGCTTTTCTGGATGGGGCAACGCTGCCTGACGGCTCGAATTATGAAGGGGAGGAGGATGTGTAATGCGGGCTGTCCTTATGCGTAAGCGTGCCAGCAACAGTCACTTCTTTCCAAGAGTATGGCTCTGGCACATCATCCCACCCGCGTCGCCTGTACCTTCCAGGGTAAGGAAGGGCAAATCGTCCTCGACCAAATCCGCACCGTAGGCAAAGTGCGGCTGGCGCGCTAATTGGACTAAATTAAGAAGGTATCTCAGGTCAAGGTTTTGGACGTTCTGGTAGAGATGTTGCTGACAGCTGAGGTTAAGGGGCATGGTTAACCAACTCCAGCAAGAGGATGTATGCCGATCAGACGTAAACCCGTCCTTGAAACATTGAGAGGATCTGATAAAAAGGCGTAGTTCGGTCGCTAGAACTAGCACAAATGTTTTGCCAAACACGGGCGATCTTATTACAATGTACTCATGGAAGATTTTGTCACCCAACACGGCCGGATAGTTCTGCAAGACTCGCTCAAATACATGCGCGACTCGATTGCGGATGAAACAATAGACCTTATTTTCACCAGCCCCCCTTTTGCATTGCTGCGCAAGAAGGATTATGGAAATGTTGCCGAAGATAAGTACGTTGACTGGTTCGAAGATTTCGCGCGGGAATTTTATCGCATTCTTAAACCCACTGGTTCCCTCGTTATTGACATAGGCGGCTCATGGATTCCTAGACAACCTACGCGAAGCTTGTATCATTTTGAGCTTTTGATCATGCTTTGTCGAAAAGTACGGTTTAATCTGGCGCAAGAGTTTTATTGGTGGAACCCGTCCAAATTACCTACTCCAGCTGAGTGGGTTAATATCCGCAGAATTCGGGTTAAAGATGCGGTAAACAGCATCTTTTGGCTGTCCAAAACTCCCTGGCCGAAAGCAAGCAACCGGCGTGTTTTAGCGCCATACAGCGATTCCATGCTGGATTTGATCGAAAATGGTTATCAGGCCAAACGCCGGCCAAGCGGGCACAACATTAGCGAAAAGTTTCAACGGGACAATGGCGGATCAATCCCGCCCAACTTATTGGCAATTCCTAATACTGAAAGTAATTCTTACTATTTGCGTTACTGCAAGGATCGTGACATAAAACCTCATCCAGCCCGGTTTCCTTCTCGACTTCCTGAATTTTTTGTGCGCATGTTGACGGATGCAGGCGACACGGTTTTTGATCCCTTTGCTGGCAGTTGTGTCACTGGAGAAGTGTGTGAGACGCTGGAACGGAATTGGACGTGCTGTGAAATTGTGCCCGAGTACGTAGAAGGGGCCAAAGGTCGTTTTGAGATGTTGCAATCAGCAAATAACGGTAATGAGCCGGATCATTACAAAATATATAGCCCTTCTGTACTTTGGAATGGTTCGACAGAAGCGTATGAGAATTTGCCTGATGATGGGGGTAAAAAGCGACCGAAAACCGACCGAAAAAGCAAAAAAGGCGAAATGTCTCTTGGAACAGCGCCTACCAGGAAAACAAGGAAATCCAAGACGGTCAAACAGCCAAGTCTTTTTGATCAATAAACCCTGATCTCACCGTTTTGCAAATCTCATGCCCCGACTCTCGACGAATCTGCTCATAAAATCTATAACGAATGCCCTGCAAGAAAGCCATGCTACGGCCGTGCTGGTTTCTGAGACCCGTCGCAACCCACGACGGTTTGTTGTCCAGGCCGGACAAAATATGTTTGAGATGTGGGTCTATATCTGGACGTTAACGCACGGCGGCGGGGCAGCCAGACCAAAAGATGAATTCCGAATTCAAATAACAGGTATAACGCCGCCTCTTGAACTAAATCCCTCTGGGCCGACCATCATGATTGGGTATGAGCCGAATTTACAATGTTTTGCTGGATTTGACCTCGACAAACATCGTACCTTCTCAAAGCGTTCGCCATCCATTCAAATTCCGATAACGGCGCTGCACAGCGCTTTGCAGGATGGCTTTTCATTTGTAACGAAAGGCAATGACGAAATTGCAATCGGTTTTCGTTCCGACCAATTTTTGGCTTATGTATTGAACGCCGACTTGCTACATGCCCAAGGCGCGGACGCTGACACGGTGAGTCTCCTCTCCAGGGCGGTAACGCTTGAAGAAATCGCGCTAGAAGAAATTACACAAATCCCCGCTGAAAGACAACAGATTGTACAAACTATTTCACGACTTTCACGTGATTCCAGCTTTCGGCGCAAGGTGACATCTGCCTACGAACATAGGTGTGCTATCACACGGATGCAGTTGCGTCTGATTGACGCAGCTCATATTCTTCCGGTGGGTGTTGAAGGTAGTAATGATGAAGTTGCCAATGGGATATGTCTCTCTCCTACGTATCATCGAGCCTATGATCAGGGCTTGATTTTTTTGGATGAAGATTTGACAGCGCGAATAAATCCCGCGAAGGAGCGGGAACTCATCCAATTAGGCTTGGCTGGTGGATTGGGAGATTTCAAGATGTATCTTGGCGCTAAAATTCATTTGCCACAAGATAGGTACCAATGGCCAAGCGCAGATTTTATTCGTAGGGCGAATGAGTTTTGTGGTATTAGATAATCGGATATGGGGAGCGATGCAGTATGAAATTAGCACTCAGCGGGAAAGGCGGTGTAGGGAAGACGACGCTGGCGGCGCTGCTGGCGCAGGTGTATGCCGACCAGGGTCGGGATGTGTTGGCGGCGGATGGGGATCCGTCGCCGTGTCTGGCGGGGGCGTTGGGGTTTCCCGACGCGCTGCGGGCCAAGCTGCATCCCATCGCCGAGATGGACGCGCTCATTGAGGAGCGCACCGGGGCTAAGCCGGGGACGGTGGGCGGCTTTTTCACGCTCAACCCGCGCGTGGATGATTTACCGGAGCGGTTCAGCGTCCTGCATCGCGGCGTGCGCCTGCTGGAAATGGGGGCAGTGGATTTGGGCGGCTCGGGCTGCATTTGCCCGGAGAGCGCGATGCTCAAGACGCTGTTCACCCATTTGCTGTTCCGTGACGACGAAGTTCTTATCCTGGATATGTATGCCGGGGTGGAGCATCTGGGACGAGCTACGGTGGATTTTGTGGACGCGATGATCATTGTGGCGGAGCCGACAAGACGGAGTTTGGGCACGGCCGTTCAAATCAAAAAACTGGCTCAAGACATCGGTCTCAAACGGCTGTGGCTGGTGGGCAACAAAGTGCGGAACGAGGACGAAGCCGCGTTTTTGCACAACGAGACGCCGGGTATTCCCGTATTGGGATTATTACCATCAAATACGGCCGTTCAAGAAGCCGATCGCCTCGGCATTGCCGTTTATGACCATGTCCCCACCCTGCGCCAGGCGGCGGAGGTAATGGCAGAGAAATTAGATAAGGAGATTGGAGACTAGAGATTGGAGACTGGCGACCGTTTGTATCAGTCTCTGGTCCCCAGTCTCTAATCTCCCCACGAGGAAAAAAAATGACAACAACCATCGCATTAGCCGGTAAAGGGGGCGTAGGCAAGACAACCACCTCCGGAATGGTAATCAAATACCTGATGCAGACACAGCCGGGAGCCATCCTGGCGATTGACGCCGATCCCAGCAGTAATTTGAACATGGTTCTAGGACTTGACCTGGAATGGACCGTAGGCGACATCCGCGAAGGGCTGCTGGAACAAGTCAAAGAAACGCTCACGGCCGGCGGCGCGGCCATGGGTACGCTGCCCGGCGGCATCAGCAAGCGCGATTATCTGGATTACGAGGTGCGCGCAGCAATCTCGGAAGGCGATCGCTTTGACCTGGTAGCCATGGGTCGTTCCGAAGGAGCGGGTTGTTACTGCGCCGTCAACCACAATTTGCGCGAAGTGGTGGATTCGATCAGTAAAAATTACCGTTACGTGGTCATTGACAACGAAGCGGGAATGGAACATCTGAGCCGCCGCACCACGCGGGATGTGCAGCATTTGCTCGTGGTAAGCGACCCCACCCAGCGCGGGCTGGTCGCCGCGGAACGGATTGCCAACTTCCGCAAGCAGATGGATATTCGCATTGAGAATACTTGGTTGATTTTGAACCGGCTGCCGGGGGAGATGCCAGCCCCGTTACAAGCTAGAATCGAGGCAATGGAGATTCCGCTGCTGGGAGTTGTTCCGTCTGACGCCAGGCTGCTAGAGTTTGAGTTTAGCGGACGGCCGTTAGTCGAGCTAGGCGACGATTCACCGGTGTACCAGGCCGTTGCCGTCATGATGGCTAAGCTAGAACTGTAAAAAAAAGGGGACTGGAGACTGGAGATTTTCAGTCTCCAGTCTCTAGTCTCCAATCTCTAAACCGGGTTATTTACAGATGTTCGCTTACACACTCTCCGGTTTATAAGAGTTCAAAACACGCATGTAGTTAGCCCGCTCAAACGCCGCCGGTTCGGCGCAGTTAATCTGGCTGAGACTGCCCTGCATCTGGCTGACTGACTCATACTCGTGTTCGATAAGCCAGGTTTCTAACCCAACCAATAATTCATTAATCCGGCCGATCCCATTTTGTAACAATTCAGAGGCCATCATAGTGATCTTGGCCCCAGCCATCAGCCCTTTGACAACGTCTTCAACGGTGTGAACGCCAGTGGTGAGAGCCAAATCGGCCTGGACACGGCCGTACAAAATCGCAATCCACCGCAGCGGCAGACGCAGTTCATGCGAGTTACTCAAAACCAGGTTAGGAACCACTTCCAATGATTCCGGGTCCAGATCGGGTTGGTAAAAACGGTTAAACAACGCTAACCCATCCGCGCCCGCTTCGGCCAGCCGGTTCGCCATATTGGCCATCGCGCTAAAGTATGGATTTAGTTTCATGGCCACGGGGATAGAAACGGCCGTTTTCACATCCTTCAACACATCCAAATAAATCTGTTCCACTTCATTGCCCGTTAAACTCAAATCCGTCGGCATATAATAGATATTCAATTCCAGGCCATCCGCGCCCGCTTCCTCAATTTGGCGGGCATACTCAATCCAGCCGCCCGTCGAAACCCCATTCAAGCTGGCAATCACCGGAATAGCCAAAACACGCTTCGCCCAACTAACATGCTCCAAATAAGCCTTTGGCCCAATTTGATAAGCCGAGGCTTCGGGCAAATAGCTCAACGCTTCCGAAAAGCTGTCCGTGCTGTGTGTTAGGTAACTGTCCAGCATATGGCTGTCATGCAAAATTTGTTCTTCAAACAGCGAATGTAAAACAACCGCCCCTGCGCCAGCGTCTTGCATGCGGCGCAAATCGTCACGATTCCGCATCAAAGGCGAAGAGGAAGGCACCAGCGGGTTCTTTAGGCGCATCCCCATGTAAGTCGTCGTCAAATCCATGATCAGTCTCCTTTATCAGTCACAAGGCGATAGGGCGCTAGGGTGGCAGGGCGCAAGAGATTTTCGCCCTTTCACCCCGTCACCTCTTCACCGCATCATTTTTTCCCGTTCTTCCCCGCCATTTGCGCGTAAGTTTCCCACTGCGTCTGAACATCAGCCTTCGCCAGTTCCAACAGCTTGGCCGCGCGTTCAGGATGGCTCTTAGTCAGCATCCGGAAACGCCCTTCCTTGTACATGTACTCTTCCAGCGGCAGCTTTGGCGCCCTAGAATCCAGTTGGAATGGATTTTTGCCTTGCGCTTCCAGGTCAGGATTGTAGCGGAAGAGCGGCCAATAACCGCTGGCAACGGCCGCTTTCTGCTGCTGCAAGCCCAATTCCAGGCCGTAACCATGCGCGATGCAATGACTGTAAGCCAAAATCAGGGAGGGGCCGTCATAAGCGGCCGCCTCCGTCAGCGCTTTAATTGTTTGGGCGTCATTGGCGCCAAAAGCGATCCGGGCCACGTAGATGGTGCCATAGCTGACTGCCAGCATACCCAGGTCCTTCTTCCGCATTGGTTTGCCGGCGGCGGCAAACTTAGCCACAGCCGCCCGCGGCGTCGCCTTCGACATCTGGCCGCCGGTGTTGGAATACACTTCCGTATCCATCACCAACACATTCACATTCCGTCCCGAAGCCAGCACATGATCCAGACCGCCATAGCCAATGTCATACGCCCAGCCATCGCCGCCGATAATCCAGACACTCTTTTCAACAAAGATATCAGCCATGCTCAACAGATTTTCCAACCTGGCCTTCATGGCCGCATCGAAACCATTTTCAAGCAGTTCCTTGAGGCGCATCTTAAGCTCGCCAACACGGCCGCGCTGCGCTTGAATACCGGCTTCATCCACCTGCTCGGCAAACAAAATCGCGTCGGCCAATTCCGTTCCGATTTCCTCGCGCAAACTACGCAGCGCCCCGGTTCCCGCTTCCAGCCTTTGATCTAACGCCGTCCGCATCCCAAAGCCAAACTCGGCATTGTCCTCAAATAATGAGTTTGACCAGGCCGGGCCGCGCCCATCGGCATTTTGCGCCCAGGGGGTCGTGGGCAGGTTGCCGCCATAAATCGAGGAGCAGCCGGTGGCATTGGCCACAACCATCCGGTCGCCAAAGAGACGGGTGAGCAGGCTCAGGTACGGCGTTTCGCCGCAGCCGGCGCAAGCGCCGGAGAACTCAAACAACGGCTCCAGTAGTTGGGTATACTTCACCTGATTCATCGGAATCAAAGTCCGGTCAATTTCAGGCAAGGTGAGGAAGAAGTCCCAATTCTCCCGCTCTTGTTCGCGCAGCGGCGGCTGCGGGACCATGTTGATCGCTTTGAACTTGGGCTGTGATTTGTCTTTCACCGGGCAGACATCTACACACAAGGTACAACTGGTGCAATCTTCCGGCGCAACTTGCAGCGTAAACAACTTGTCCTTAAATTCTTTGAAGCGGGCCGGAGCCGACTTGAAGGCAGCCGGCGCATTTTCCAGCAGCGCCGGGTCAACCACCTTCTCGCGGATGACGGCGTGGGGGCAGACCATGACGCATTTGCCGCATTGAATACAGATGTCGGCGTTCCAAACGGGAATATCGGTGGCGATGTTGCGTTTTTCCCATTGGGTTGTGCCGGTGGGGTAGGTGCCATCGGCCGGCAAAGCGCTCACCGGCAGTTCATCCCCCATGCGTTCAATCATGCGGGCGGTGACGTTTTGGATGAAATCAGGCGCGGCCGGGGAGACAATGGGCGGGCGGTCAAATTCACTGCTGGCGGCCGCGGGAACTTCAACCTTACACAGGTGGGACAGCGCGGCGTCTACGGCCGCGTAGTTTTGCTGTACAACTTGTTCGCCGCGTTTGCTGTAGGTTTTCTTGATCGCTTTCTTGATCGCGTCAATCGCTTCGTCGGTGGGCAGCACGCCGC
>JAJRYT010000072.1 GCA_024275635.1 Chloroflexota bacterium
TCCTGTTGGAACCGGTGGATATTGTCTTGCAATTATCCACTCAGGAGTCGTCCTATGCCCAACTGTTTTTCGTAAACGCTTCCGGCTTTGCAGAAAATTCAATTGTCAAAAAGGCTCTGACAATTTTTCGCCAGAGTCGAGAAGGTTATACAAACTGCAAATCTTTAATCATTGATTATCAATCTTCAATCATTATCTTCCTTCCAGGAAATTCTGCAAAATCCGTTTGCCGTGTTCGGTAAGGATGCTTTCCGGATGGAATTGAACGCCAAGCGTGGGGTATTCCTTGTGGCGCAGTCCCATCACTTCGCCGTCGCGGGTGAAGGCCGTCACTTCCAAACAGTCCGGCAGCGGCTCTTCGACGATGAGGGAATGGTAGCGCGTGGCCTGGAAGGGGCTGGGGACGCCGTAAAATACCCCTTTGCCGTTATGGTAAACGCGGGAAGTTTTGCCGTGCATCAAACGTGGCGCGCGCGTCACCTCGCCGCCGTACACGTCGCCAATGCACTGATGCCCCAGGCAAACGCCTAAAATCGGGGTTGTTGGCCCAAACTCGCGCAAAACCGCGTTGGAAATACCGCCGTCCCCCGGCTTGCCTGGCCCCGGGCTGATGACGATGTGGTCGGGATTGAGCGCTCTGATTTCGTCCAGGGTGACCTGGTTATTACGAAATACGCGAATATCCGCGCCTAGTTCGCCCAGATATTGGACGAGGTTGTAGGTGAAAGAATCGTAGTTGTCTATGACGACTAGCATAAAAATCAATCCTTGATTGGAAAGATTGATGATTAATGATTGAGAAGCAGCCATCCAATCTTTAATCTTCAATCCTCAATCATTATTTTGGCAGTACCAGCCCCATAATCTCTTTCATGGCGTTAACTTTGGGTTGAGAAACGGCCGTTGCCTGTTCCGCCCCCACGGCCAACAACCGATCCAACTCAGCCGGGTCCTGCATCAGATACTCATACCGTTCCCGAATGGGCGTCAACATCTCAATAACCACTTCAGCCACGCCCTTCTTCAGATCGCCGTAGCCGCGCGCATCGGCAAAATCCGCCTCTACCTCAGACTCGCTCTTTCCTGTCACCGCCTTGTAAATGCCCAGCAAATTATTCACGCCCGCCTTCGCCGGGTCGGCCGAGAACACAATCTCATTCCCAGAATCGGTCACGGCGCGTTTGAATGAGCGCATGATCTCCTTTGGCTCATCCAGAATGCGAATCGCATGACCGCGCTTATCCGTCGAACTCTTCGACATTTTAGCTGTCGGGTTATCCAAACCCATCACCCGCGCTCCCACTTCCGGGATAATCGGCTGCGGCACAACAAAAAATTCTTGTCCATAGAGGCTGTTAAAACGCTGGGCAATATCGCGCGTCAGTTCCACATGCTGCTTTTGATCCTCGCCCACCGGCACTTCATCGGCATCGTAAAACAGGATATCACCCGCCATCAGCACCGGATAATCGAGCAAGCCGGTCAGGACGCTCTCCTGTTTGGCCGCTTTGTCTTTGTACTGCGTCATCCGCTGCAGCCAACCCAACGGCGTGACACAGTTCAGCAGCCAGCAGCCCTCGGCGTGCGCTGTCACATGACTCTGGACAAATAATGTACTCTTGTCCGGATCAATACCGGCTGCCAGCAGCACTGCCGCCATCGCCCGCGTCGCATAGCGCAGTTCTTCCGGGTCTTGCGGCACGGTCAGGCTGTGCAAATCCACCACACAGAAAAAGTTCTCTTTCTCATCCTGCCTGGCAACCCAATTCCTGATCGCGCCCAAATAATTGCCGATATGCGTATTCCCAGTTGGTTGAATGCCGCTAAAGACTCGTTTTTTTGTCATAATTGTCTCCCTTTTTCTAAATTTTTCGTGAAATGCGAGGGCCGTACCTACTGATTGCCTCTCGCTACAACGATCCTTGCTCCGCTCGATCCACTGCCACCAGCAGCGCTTTGGCTTTGTTGACACACTCCTGGTACTCGCCGGCCGGATCGCTGTCGGCAACGATGCCCGCGCCGGCCTGGACATGAACTGTATCCCCTTGCATGACCATGGTGCGAATGGCGATACAGGTGTCCATGCTGCCATCATAACTAAAGTAACCAACCGCGCCAGCGTACAGGCTGCGCCGCTGCCCTTCCAGTTCTTCGATGATCTCCATGGCGCGCACTTTGGGCGCGCCGCTGACGGTTCCGGCGGGGAATGTGGCTCGCATCAAGTCGTAAGCGTCCATGTCAGGCATGATCTGGCCTTCCACTTGGCTAACGATGTGCATAACATGGCTGTAACGCTCGATGGTCATCATGTCATGGACGTGAACTGTACCGTATTCACTAACCCGACCAATATCGTTGCGGCCCAAATCCACCAACATGACATGTTCGGCCCGTTCTTTGGGATCGGCCAACAGTTCTGCGGCCAGCGCTTCGTCTTCAGCCAGTGTTTGGCCGCGGCGTCGGGTCCCGGCGATGGGCCGCACGGTGGCAACGCCGTCTTCCAGCCGCACATGCATTTCCGGCGAGGCGCCGATAACTTGCAAATCCAACTCGCCAAAGTCGAAGTAGAACATGTAGGGAGAGGGGTTGAGCATCCGTAAGGCGCGGTAGATGGCGAAAGGATGGGCGCTGGTCTGGCGGCTGAAGCGCTGGCTCAACACCACTTGGAAGATATCCCCGGCAGTGATATGTTCTTTGGCGGCGGCGACGATTTCCTGGTAGCGTTCCTGGTTTATGTTGGCGGTCAGCCTATTTTTGCCATTTTTCCGGCTCCAACGATGATGAGGGATGGCGGGTAACGGCCGTAACAATTTCTCGCTCACACGCTCTATTCCTTGAATTGCTTCCATGTAAGCGGCTTCCACATCCCCATTGACGCGGGCGTTGGACAAAATCAGCAGCCGGTGACGGGCATGGTCAAAAATAACCAGGGTGTCGGCTAAGAGAAAGATAGCGTCGGGCAGGTCGAGGAGGGAAACGGCCGTTTCCGGCAGTTTCTCAAAATAACGCGCCACATCATACCCCAGGTAGCCAACTGCGCCGCCGTTGAATCGGGGCAGTCCGGGCAGTTCGGCTGGCGTAAACCGGCCCAGTTCGGCTTTGAGGATATCAAGAATATCCTCGCCACCAGCCAGGTCATGGGTTTCAGAAATCGGATTTCGACAACCTGCGGTTGTTTGAGAAATCCGGTTTCTCATAATGGTTACGGTACGGCCGTTTAACGAAATTATCCCGTGTGGATTCACACCTACAAACGAATACCGGCCAACCTGCTCTCCGCCTTCCACTGATTCCAACAAAAACGACGGTCCTATCGCATCCATCAACTTGAGATAAACCGACACCGGCGTCTCCAGATCGGCCGCAAACTCCCGGTAAACGGGAATTAAATTGGCCGGCCCAGCCGCCAATTCACGAAATTCGGGTAAGGACGGTGTGTAAACTTGTTCCATAATTTTTCTCGACTACTCGACTACTCGACTAACGACTACCCGACTAATAAAAAACGCTCTCGTCCCTGATTTAGACCTGCATCTAAATCAGGGACGAGAGCGATCGTTCTCCCGCGGTGCCACCCTGGTTAAACCGCTTCTAAACAAAAACGCGCCGGTGACAGCGCGCATAGGTTGAAGCCAGCTTCACTTTAGTTCTCAATTAACCATTATCCATGAACAATTATCAATATAGATTCATTGTTCATTTCTCATCGCTAATTGTAAACCTTTGCCCTGATAACGGTGGCATTTCCGGCCCAGGCTACTAAAATTCGCCTAAGCAACTCCTCGGCCCATTCACCGGTGGCGCTGACGTTGGTCTTTCAGCTCAATAACCAACTCTCTCAGACCCGCTTTACCGGTTACTATTCCGATTCATCGTCGTTCTATTTTTAATTGTTCAACATGGTAGCATGGCTGTTATGAGGTGTCAAGGTTAATCTTTGCGCGGAGTTTGTCGCTATTTCGCCCAATCATGCCACAATTCACGTAAAGGTAGATACAATTGCAATTGTAGAATCGCCGGTGAATAGAATTCATCGGCTGAGACAAGAAACCTGCTGAAGCAGGTTGAAGAATGACCGTTTCAGTGCGCTTTAGCGTACTTTTTATGATAGACAACGGTTTTCAACCGTTGACGACTCCCGGAAGTTTATTCACACAGGGGTTTGAAATATGAAAAAAATCTGGTATTTGCTGAGTGTGGTTTGTTTTGCCGTTGTTTTAGCCGCCTGCCAAAGCCGGGCGGCTGATTCACCGGCGCCAATGACCCGCGCCCCTGCGCCGGCAACGGCCGTTCCCGCCACGCCGCCATCTCTCCCCACAGCCAGCGCAACGGCCGTGCCCATCCCCCCCACCCCCGACCTGCCCGCGCCAACCCTGTTCGATACCGGTTGGGATGATCGTCAACCGTTCCGCGCCGGACTGATTGACAGCCAACAAGCCGTTTTAGACCAGATGCCCGGCGCGACTGTTTATCATCTTGACTTGCAGTTGAGCGCGGGATTAACGGCCGTTACTGGCAGCCTTGAAGTTCGCTACACGAATACAGAGACCAACAGCCTGGATGTCCTCAACTTCCACCTATACCCCAACCTATTGGCCGGTAAAAGCCAGGTGTTTGATGTAAAAATCAACAACCAGCCAGTAACGCCGCAGTACCAATTCGAGCAAACGATATTGACCCTCCCTTTGGCGTCTCCTCTGCCGCCTAACGAGCAAGTCGTCATAAAAATGGGGTTTGAAACGGCCGTTCCCACCGACCTGGAGCGAAACTACGGCGTCTTCGCTTACACCGATGATGTCCTGGCCCTGGCTCATTTTTATCCAGTTATTTCCGTGTACGATGACTCTGGATGGAACCTGGAACCGGCCCCGTAATCCGGGGACGTAACCTATGCCGACGCCAGTTTTTACCTGGTACGAGTAACTGCCCCTGCCAAACAAGTTCTTGTTGCCAGCGGTGTTGAGATTGAACGCAAAATAACCGACGACACCCAAACCATCGCCTACGCCGCCGGGCCGATGCGCGATTTTTATCTGGCCGCCAGCCCAGACTACGTTCCCGTCAGCGCCACCGTCGGGCAGACACGTATCAACAGCTACGCGCCCGCAGCGCTGGAAGATGGCGCACAGATCGTGCTGGATACGGCCGCCGCCGCGCTGGAAATATACGGCCGTCGCTTTGGGACCTACCCTTTTACCGAACTAGACCTCGTCAACACCCCTACCCTGGCCCTGGGCATCGAATATCCCGGCATGATCGCCGTCACCGACCGCATTTATGATCCGGAAGGAAGTTTAGGCAGTACACCCAACACCATTTTCCTGGAATCAACCACGGCCCATGAAGTCGGCCACCAATGGTTTTACAGCGTCGTTGGCAATGACCAACTCGATGAACCCTGGTTGGATGAATCAGTAACCCAATATATCACCTGGCTTTATTACCAGGATCGGTATGGGGCCAGCGCCGCTGAGGGATTTTACCAATCGTTGGTAGGCAGATGGAACCGAATCGAACAAGCCGACATCCCCATTGGGCTGCCGGTTAGCGCTTATGATGGGGCCGAATACAGCGGCATTATTTACGGGCGCGGGCCAGTTTTCGTGGACAAACTGGCCCAAACGATGGGGCAGGAGACGTTTGACGCCTTTATGCGTGATTACTACGCGCGCTACCAATGGGGCATTGCCGATACAGAGAAGTTCCTATCACTGGCCCAATCACATTGCAATTGTGACTTGAACAGCCTGTTTGCCGCGTGGATTTATGCTCAGTAAGACTAATGTACCATCGCCAGGGCAGATACTGTAATGCGAATTGTAATGTTGAATGGTTATAAAATGGACAAGGTTTCATGGAACCTTCTTGGGTGGCGCTAAACTTTACCAAGCATCATTGCAACCCTGACGCCAACATTGTAGCCGCATCACAGTCATATCATTGCTAACATTGCAGCCACTTTCCACCCAAATCACAGCTAACATTGCAGCCGCATCGTACCTGCATCGCAGCCAACATTACAATCACATCAATGCCGAGTGAAGCGCCACATTTGAGCAAAAGCGCCTGGATTTTTTTGAATCCAGGCGCTTTTGCCTTCAACTGGCGCTAATTTGATGGTCGAGTCAGGATGCCAATGTGTCGAATAAGGCTTGCAAACCCAGCAGGTAACTGCGCCAGCCGAACCCGCTTATTTGACCAATGCAAACGGCCGTTATCACTGATTTGTGCCTAAACGCTTCCCGCGCCGCCACATTGGATAAATGAACCTCAACCGCCGGTAAACTAACGGCGGCAATCGCATCGCGCAAAGCATAACTGGTGTGAGTGAATGCGCCAGGATTGATGAGAATACCGTCGGCCCAGGTTCGGGCTTCGTGGATGGCGTCAATCAGCGCGCCTTCGTGGTTGGATTGGACAAAGCGCAGTTTGGTTTGATGGGGTTCGGCCAGTTTAGTCAGGGCCTGATTGATATCGTCAAGCGTGTGACGGCCGTACACTTCCGGCTCGCGTGTGCCCAACAAATTCAAATTAGGGCCGTGCAAAATAAGAATTCTCATCATGGCTTCACCACAAATCCCGCCCTGGCAAAATCAACGTCAAACGAAAATACTTGATAAATGCTTAAATCGTGCATCATGGCAAGACAAACACAATCCGTATAAGAAATCACCTTATCGGTATAACTGATAAAAATATCCCAACCGCGCTGACGGTAATCCGGGCTGACTTCCAACACTTCAACAAATCTGCTTTGTTCAACAATCTGGTGAAATACAATTGCTCGCCGTAGCCCATTTTGCCGCCGTCTCAACAAGGAGTACGTTTCATCCAACACATAATAATTAGTGACGGGATGGAATCTGGCATCAGGCATGCTCTCCCAAAATCGCACGGCCGATTCATAATATTTATCGTCAGCGCTAAACAAAGCAACCCAGGCAGCCGAATCAACAAAGATGTTAGTCATTCTTTCCCTCGGCATCTTCAACCTTATCAAATCCATACAAATAATGATCGTGATTTATGGATCCATCTGAAATTCCCGATGGGCCAAGTCCTTCAGCAATTCCACGTATTTTCCAGATGGAAGCATTCTTGTATGATTCCCAATCAAAGCCATCATCTGCGTCTGCCTGAGTCAGGTAAATGGCAACCGCCTCACGAATAAGGCTGGCCATACTGGTGGATTTTTCGGCAGCTTTACGCTTGAGCGCTTCGTGTTGCGCTTTTTCCAAGTAAATTTGGGTACGGACTTCTAGTTTTTCAGTCATCATTTACCCCCATCTGATGTATACAGCATACAGCATAAGAGGGCGGAGGGGCAAGTGACGGTACATGTTTCGATGTCAGGCAGTGTCCTTTACAGATTCTAGCGTGGCTAAAACGGCCGTTTCCACCACGTCATCGGCTACAAATACATCCCCCACCCCGCGCAGCAAAACAAACCGCAGCCGTCCGGCCACTTTTTTCTTATCACTGCTCATCGCCTGGTACAAAGCGGGCAAAGGCAAATGGGGTGGGATGCGCGTGGGCAAGTTTAAGCGGGTAAGGGCGGCCTCAATTTTGGGCTGCAAGCCGGGAGAACAATGACCTAATCGCGCTGAAAGATTAGCTGCCGCCACCAGCCCCATCGCCACCCCTTCACCATGCCGGACAGTGTAACCACTCACCTGCTCGACAGCATGACCAAAGGTGTGCCCCAAGTTCAACACCGCCCGCCGCCCCTGTTCAAACGGGTCTTCCTGGACAACGTCGCGTTTTACCTGGATGGCGTCCAGGATTAATGATTGAAGATTGATGATTGAAGATTAATCCAATCTTAAATCTTCAATCATCAATCTGTCCAGCAAATCGGGATTGGCAATCAGCCCGTGCTTGACAACTTCCGCCATTCCAGCAGCAAATTCCTCCGGAGGAAGCGTGGTCAGTGTGGCCATGTCGGCAAGAACGGCCGTTGGCTGTTTAAACGCGCCGACTAGATTCTTACCCTGAGGCAAATCCACACCCGTCTTGCCGCCTACGCTGGCGTCAACCATCGCCAACAAACTGGTGGGACACTGTACAAAACGAACGCCGCGCATGTAGGTAGCGGCCACAAATCCGGCCACATCGCCCACAACACCGCCGCCCAGAGCGACTATTGTCCCTGACCTATCCAACCCAACGGTCAGCAAGTCGTCATAAATGGATTGTACTGTCGTCAATGTTTTATGCCGTTCACCGGCAGGTATCGTCACCAGACAAACTGTTTCTCCGAGGCGCTCTGCATACAATGGCCCTACGTGACTGTCGGTCACAACTGCCACCGGCCCGACAATGCCCGCCAGTTCCCTCAGGCGCGGCAGCACATCCGCCCCCACAATCACATTATACTGGCCAACAGGATGGACAACCGTCAGCCGACTACTCGATTCATCCTTCATCCTTCACCCTTCATCCTGGAGTCTGGCAAATTATCTCGCTTCCAGAGTAATTGCGTAATTACGTAATTACTCAATTACCAGAGCGCAAATCAAAAACGCCAGTGTCCAGCCTAATATTTGTACGCTTCTCGCACCGGGCTAAAGGTGTCAATTACACGAACCGGCCCATCCCCGGCCAGGGCGCTGTGCTCGACGCCACCGGGAATGATGTAAGCATCCCCTTGTTCCAGCCAGCGTGTTTCGCCGGCAATAGTCAAAGCCATCGTACCAGAAATGACAGTTCCGGATTGTTCGTGCGGGTGACTATGCGCGGGTAAAACGGCGTCCGGGTCTAAATCTACGACGGATAGCAGCATCTTCTCACCCCAAAAGGTACGGATGCGGATACCGGGAACAATTTCTTTAGCCTCACGTTCAACTATGTCGCAAAAATACATTGTATGATCTCCTCTGTTACTTGTTGGGCTGTTTTATTATCGGTGTAGATTTGGGGGAAACGGCCGTATCCTGCCCTTCTCTCCTCCATCAACCGTTCAATTGCCTGGGCCGGGTCGGGCACATCCAGTAACGGCCGTCTCCCATCATCATCCGCTAATCGATCCAAAACAACTTCCGGCCGCGCTGTCAAGCAAAACACATGAGCATTTTGACTCAACGCCGCGGCATTAGCCTCGTCTAACATCAACCGCCCGCCGGTGGCAATCACCAGCCCTTCCCGTCCGGCCAATTCCTGAGAGATAACGGTTTCCCAGCGGCGGAAGGCGGCCGGGCCATCTTCACGGAAAATGTCGGCAATGGAACGGCCGTCACGGGCCACAATCAACTCATCCGTATCCACAAACCCATACCCCGACCGCGCTGCCAACAAACGGCCAACCGTTGATTTACCCGTACCCATAAAGCCGGTTAACACCACATTCCATTTTCTCATGGGCCAATGGTAACAAAGAAATCGATTTTCTGGCAGAAATCCAATTTTCAACTTGCGGGAACGTATCTTCTCAATATTTTGGGGGTAAAAACCCTTAGGGTCTCCACGATTTATTGAGAAGATACGCGGGAACCAAATCGAACTTGCCAACGTCTTTATTCCCAGAACAGGCAATAAACCTGTAAACATTCAAAAAAGGTAAGCGTTCACTCCCCCCTGGAGACTTTTGAAGTTTTGACGCTCTGTGTGGTTGTGTACTCGACTGCAAAACTTCAAAAGTCTGTTGGCGGCTGAACGGTTACCAAAAAAGGAAAAAACATGTTCACATACAACAAAAAAACCATACTTTCAGTTTTCGCTTTATTGGCCCTGGCGATTGTGCTGGTCGCTTGCAGCGGCCCGGCCACGGCCGACGCGGCGGCTAATCCGCTCGTCGCCAGCGGCGGCATTACCGTCGTCGGTCAGGGAGAAGCCTTTGGTCAGCCCGATCAGGCCGAAGTTCAGGTGGGTGTAGAAACATTCGCCCCCCAGGTCAGTCAGGCCACCCATGAAAATGAAGCGGCCATCCAGGCCATCATGGACGCCTTAACCGCCCAGGGCATCGCCGCTAAAGATATTCAAACCACGAATTACAGCCTGTGGGCGGAACAGACTTATGGCGACCAGGGGCCGGAAGGGATTGCCGGCTACCGGGTTAATAACCAGGTGAATGCAGTAATTCCCGCAGTCAAAATCTGGTATAACAATAGCCTCATTTTCGTAAAGATTCAAGGAGAAAAGAGGCGACATAATGAAGATAAGAAAGCATTTATCAGCAGATGGCTTATTTAAGATGGTAAGAAAGGGATTCAA
>JAJRYT010000073.1 GCA_024275635.1 Chloroflexota bacterium
GCTTCAGAAACACCAAAATTCATGTTAAAAAAATCTTTTCCACAGTTTTCGTAAACATTTTGTGATAAATATACTTAAATTTCAGAGTTTTAGTCGAGTAGGAATGTTAAAAAATTCAATCAGTGAGCGGGAATTGCTGGTGGGCGGTGAAGATGTTGTCATTTTCGACAGCAGCGCCCAAAAGGAAGCGGCCATGGATTGGACGGCTTTCCTGTTGAGCGAAGAGTCGCAGAAAATGATGGCCGAAGTTGGCGTCATCCCGACCCTTTCCAGCCTGGCTGGCGATCCGGCGATGCCAGATTACTTCGACGTTTTCTTGGCGCAACTGGAAACAGCCCAGGCCCGCGTACCCCATCCGGCATGGTCAGACATGGACGGCGCTATTAACAATGCCTTCCAACGGATGCTGCGCGGCGACCAAACCACGCAGCAAGCGCTTGACCAGGCAGCCGCAGAAATAAATGAACTGCTTGGCGCTCCCGCCCCTGAAGTAACAGAAGTCGAGCCGGCAACCGTTGCCTACTGGCACACAATGAGCGATCCGGAAACGGCGCAACTTGAAAATGTGGTAGCTGCCTTTGAGGCCGCTAATCCGGGTATCACCGTTGAAACAACCCGTTACGCCTACGATGATTTCAAATCCGCTTTGCTGACAGGATTGGCTGGTGGCGCGGCGCCGGACACGGCACGAATGGACATTGCCTGGGTTTCCGAGTTCGCCAACCAGGATGCTCTGATGCAGTTGGACGGGGCAATGCCCGGCTTTGACGACATTGCGGCACAGACGTTCCCCGGCCCGCTGTCCACCAACTTCTGGCAGGGCCATTACTACGGTCTGCCGCAGAACACCAACACCCAGGTGCTGTTGTGGAACAAAGAGATATTTGACGCCGCTGGTATCACCGAGCCACCGGCAACGATGGCAGAATTCGCCGATATTGCCTGTACGCTGACCGAAGGAGAGACCCAGTACGGTTACGCGCTGGGCGGCACTTATTTCTGGGCGCCAGCACCTATCTTTTATGCCATGGGTGGTGAAATAGTTGACGAAGGCATCACCACGGCTGACGGCTATATCAACGGATCGGAGAGCGTGGCCGCGTTCACAATGCTGAAGGAACTGTTCGACGAGGGCTGCATATCGCCTAATATTTTGGGCGGTGGTATTGGCACGGCCGATGGTCATGCCACCGGTTTATACGCCATGATCATTGACGGTCCTTGGATGGTGGATATTTATGCAGGTAATTATCCTGATTTCGAGGTTAACTTTGCCCCCGTTCCCACGGGAGCGGATGGCAGCACCAGTTCCGTCGTCGGTGGGGAAGATGTCGTCATCTTTGCCGGCAGCGACAGTGCTGACGCCGCTATGAAGTGGACTGCTTTCCTGATGAGTGAAGAGTCACAAAAAATGATGGCCGAAGTTGGCGTCATCCCGACCCTTTCCAGCCTGACTGGTGACCCGGCGATGCCAGATTACTTTGACGTGTTCTTGACGCAATTGGAAACAGCCCAGGCCCGCGTACCCCATCCGGCATGGTCAGATATGGACGGCGCTATCAATAACGCCTTCCAACGAATGCTTCGCGGTGACCAAACCCCGCAAGAAGCGCTGGATCAGGCAGCAGTAGAAATTAACGCCTTACTTCAGTAAGATCAATGTTTAGCCCGGCCTTTCCGAAACTGGAAAGGCCGGGTCAACCATCTGATGTATTAGAAACATAACAATATCGAATCGATCTTATGCATGCGCGTACGAAACGTAATCTCACTCAACTATTAACGGTCGCCTTATTTATCTTGCCAGGGTTACTCCTATTCATCACCTTCATCGTGGGGCCGATGATTTACTCTTTTCGCATTAGTTCTTTACTTTCCGCTAAAAGAATTGACATAATAGTGCGTTTTCAATGAACGTCTCCAAATTGGGGCAAGCTGAAATGTCCGAAAGTAACTTTCGGAACAGATGAACCTTACAAAGTATGAAAGCTGTCCGGTTTTGCCCCAAATTCGCTAACTTGGGGCGGCTACACGGCGATGACCAGCCACTCCCTTGGGCAA
>JAJRYT010000074.1 GCA_024275635.1 Chloroflexota bacterium
AGATTCTCACTCTGGTTACAAAATTATCTGGAAATATTTCTGATTTCGAATTTTGTACAAAGTCGAGCTAAGGGTTCGTTCAAAATTAACTTTGCAGTTTGCTGGTAATTGGTAATTGAGTAATTGGGTAATTACCAGTTATCAATTACCTGGTTACAACTTTTCAAACCCCAAAGTTATAAACGAACGTGCCCTAAAGATAAGGAATTACAATGATCGCACTAGCTAACACTATTAACTTACTCTTTCGCATATACAGTTTTATCGTCCTGGCACGAGTCATTTTATCCTGGGTACGGGTCAGCCCCTGGCATCCAACCTGGGGGCCAATCATTCGCTTCATCTACCAGGTTACCGATCCTATCATGGAGCCGGTTCGACGCTTACTGCCCGCCATGGGGGGGTTGGATTTCAGTCCCATTATTGTTCTATTTGGTCTGGACATTCTCCGTACATTAGTGGTAAACGTTTTGATTAGTGCAGCTTTCTAAGCGCTGCATTCATAATTCACCATTCAGACTCATTTATGATATAGTTGCGGCAACCAGCAATCGGGCGATGGGATAGGTGTAGAAACGGAAACGGCCGTTCCCCGCCCCATTTAGCCCCAATTACCATAACCAGGTTGGAGCTGCGTTGAAAGCAAAGTCTACCCCTCCCCAAAAAGCAGAACCCGGCGTCATCATCCTCATTTTGGTCGCCATTATACTCACCGTCATTGGCTTATACTTGGAAGACGCCCGGCGTGTTCCCTACAACACTTTCGGCGGTATCGTTTGGTTTACCGTTTTCATCGTCAGCTTCCTTTTTGGCCTTTTATTCTTTGCCCAATTTGTCCTACCCTTGCGGGGTAACGAAGGCTGGAGTGAAGGACTGCGATTGTTGTGGCGACATTATACCACCCTGGGGCAGCAATACCTCGATACTTTGTTTGGCCCCAAACCAGCCCCTCAGTTCAAATCTCGTCGTCGCCGGCAGAACGTGCCTAAATCAAACCATTTGGGATTACCGGCCAGCTTTACAAAATTAAAAGCAGGCATTTTAAAAAGCCATCAGGTCTTGGCATTGGTCAAAGGCAGTCAATTCATCCGCCCTGCCGGGCCGGGCTTTGTTATGCTGTTCAAAAAAGAGAACGTAGCCCACCTGATTGATCTGCGTAAACATTTACGCCGCCAACTGGTTAAAGTGATCACTCGTGATGGCATCCCGCTTGAAACTACCGTCACTGTTATCTTTCATGTACAACAGGAACCTGCAGACCTCCTGGGCACAGAACCATATCCGTATGATAATGAAGCGATATTCCATATCTCTTACAGTCTGAGCATTGACGAAAAAGATGCCGTGCGTGGTTGGATGGAACAGATCAGCCCGCGTGCGGCGGCTCTGTTAGTCAGCGAAATCTCTCATTTTACTTTAGATGAGTTGTATCGGTCTGCCAGCGGGGGCATTGGCCCGCTGGGCCAGATTAAGACTCGTGTCAAGCAGCAGTTGGAAAGGCAATTGGATTCCAACGGTATTGAAATCTTGTTGATAGGTATAGACCCATTCTCATTGCCCGACACGGTTATCGCGCAGCGCATCAAAACGTGGCGGGCGGATTGGGAGCGGAAGATTATGCTGCAACAAGCAGCCAGTGACGCCGAAACCGTGCGGCGCATCAAACGAGCGCGCGCTCGCGCCCAAATCGAAATTATTGAGAACATTACCCAGAACATTGCCAGCATGCGCCGGGCCGGCAATATCGATTTATCCCATGTGATTACGCTGCGGATGATTGAAGCGTTAGAAGAAGCGCAGTCAAACGCATCGTTGCAAGGGTTAATGCCCCAGCACGTGATGTCTAGTTTGGTGCGGGACACATCGAAACAAATGCAAGTTTGGTTGGATCGACCGGAGGAGTTGGAGTCATGAACGCATCCAGTTCCAATTCACGCTCGAATCAATTACAAGGGCAAGGCCAGATTCGTTGGTTTCCGTTGTTCCTGGCGCTGTTATTGCTGTTGTATTGGTTGTTTGCTCGGTATCTGGAGCGGGTTGATTTGCGGTCGGTTCTGCAACCCTGGTGGCAAACATGGGCGCCTTTTTTGGATCTTCCAGGGGTGATTGTGTTTGTGGCGGAAATGCTGCACCCCCGTGTGCTGCGTCATCTGGTCGTGCCGCTGGTTGGCTGGCAGTTAGCCTATAATGCAGCTGTTAGCCTGGTGCGTGTTTTGTATGATTTGCCGGACAAACAATCGGCAAAACGGTTTCTAAGCCGGTTGCAGCTAACAAAAATCCCCCCGGGTAAACCGTTGGTAGTCAGCGGCAAAACGCTGCCCCAGGCGCGCGAGAAATCGGAGTTATTGCGAGTTGGCGGGCCGGGTTTGATTTTTGTGATGGCTGGGGATGTAGCGGTGACGGAGGTAAACGGCCGTTTTCACCGTATCCTTGGCCCTGGCGCGCATATATTGGCTCGTCTCGAGTACATTCATGCCATCCTCGACCTGCGGCCGCAAGAGCGTACGGCCGGCAGCGTGCGTTTAACCACCTACGACGGCATCGAAGTCAGCGCCGACATTACCGTTACCTTCCGTCTTGACACTGGCGGCGGACTCCCCACTAAAGCCAACCCCTATCCACATGACGAAGAGGCCGTGCGCCTGGCCGCTTACAACGAAACCGTCCTGCCCGATGGCAGCGTCTCTACCTGGAGCAGCAGCCCGGCGAACATTGCCAAAAACTTCTTAATCCAAATCATAGCTAATTATCGACTGGATGAGCTGCTGCATGCCCGCGCTGCCGAGGAACCATTCCAGGCCATTCACACCGAGCTGGTCCAAAAAATTCGCCCCATCCTGGCCAATCAAGGTATCGAACTGACCGGCTTACACATCAGCCGACTGGAACTACCGGAAAATGTCACCAAGCAATACATTGACTATTGGCGCACTCATTGGGAAACCCAATCCCAACTACTGATAGCCGATGGCAAAGCTATGTCATTAGAAGAAGTTGAAATCGCCCACGCCGAAGCAGAAATGACGATGATCCAGGCCATTGTCGAAGGGGTGCAGCGGGCGCGGCAAGCCGGCGCTACGAACAACATGCACGAAATCATTGCCCTGCGCCTGGTAGAGGCGTTGGAGAAAATGGCAATACAATCACAAAAAGAACTGGCACAGCCGGTCTCAATACTGCCACAGATTGATACCCTGCGTCAGCAGTTAGAACCAGACACAGCCAATGCCGGCCCATCGGGGACTGGAACCGCATGACCGATACAATGAACAATGAACAAATACGCCAGATGTCCCAGCTTCAAGGCGTGGATTTATTGAGCGACTTGCTGACACACCTTTACCCCGATCCCGGCCCGGATATTCTTACTTTGGCCGATTTCAAACTGCGGTATCGTTTAACAGGATTGGGGCCGCTGGCCATTGGCGCCATTCAACAGGCGCAGCGGATAAATAAAGCTATCGGCAATTTTGAAGATATGGGCCTGTGCGAGTTTCATATTGGTCTCATTTATTTACATTGGCATGATTACCAGGGAGCTGCCCGCCAATTCCAGGAAGCCCGCCAACAATGGTTATTCAAGGATAAAACGGCGGCGATATGCTTATCTCACTTTGCTCAAGGGTTGGCTGAACATCATCGTTATGCTTATGAGGCTGCTCTGGCACAGTATGGGAAAACAGAAAATACGCAAGAACGTATTCAGTTTGAATCATCGCCGAACAGTCGGGACGTATTTCTAAAATTACTTGATGAACATTTGAAGACAGCGCAACAAGCGGCCCGCGAAGCGCTTTGGGAACCAACAGTTACCATGCCGGTAGGCAAGCTAACCCAGACTGAAAGACCGGAAACGGCCGCTCCCCCGCCCATAATCTCCACCCACCCGGAAACCAGTGATTCTGATATCCCCATACCTGGACACACCAAGACCCAAGACCCCTATAGTTGGTATCGTATCCAAACCCAACAACAGGATCGTATCTTTGCCGATATTAAAAAACAAGGCTATTTACTCGTCCGCAAACAAACTGGCGATCATATCTTTGAAGCGGGTGAATTGATCGTTATTAAGAGTGATGCGCCTGGCGCCAGTATTGTACTGGAACCATATTTACCATCAGGACAAACTTTCTCCCGCATCTGTTTGGCCCGCGCTGACTTTGAAGGCTCTTTTACGATGGAAGCCGGCCGCGCTAAGTTATCATCGAATATGAAGCAAATCCCGGTAAATCACAGTAATTTACTGGGTTATGTGATTGGTTTGTGGCTCGAAGTCGGAGATTTTGAGATACTGGACAGCGAGGACTAGAGGAAGCTGAAGGGAAAAGATATGGGTGAACATATTCTCGTCATTGGAGCCACGCTCCTGGATACCAAAGGAAAACCGATTGCCGGCCTGGAACCGGGCACATCAAACCCGGCCCGGATTCGTTCGACGCGGGGGGGCACAGCGCGTAACGTGGCCGAAAACCTGGGCCGCCTGGGGGCGGATGTGCATCTCATTTCGGCCGTGGGTAATGATTCAACCGGTAAGCAGTTGGTGGCTCAAACGGCCGATTCCGGCGTGGATGTCGCGCAAGTTCTCACTATTGAGGGTGAAAATACAGGCGTCTACATGGCTTTGCTGGAAGATGACGGCTCATTGTCGGTGGCGTTGGATGATGTCCAGGTGATGGCGCATATCACCCCGGCCTTTTTACGCCAGAACGAGACGTTGTTCAAGGAAGCGGCGATGTTGATGATGGATGGCAGCCTGACGATTGATTCGATGCAGACGGTCATAGATTTGGCCCAAAAATATCGGGTTCCGCTGTGTGCGGATCCATCTTCGACAAGACTGGCTTATAAATTACGGCCGTTTCTCCCTTATCTTCACCTTGTTGTCCCCAATGAGGTCGAAGCCGCCGAACTGTGCGCAATAGATATTGCCGAGATGGAAACCAATGAACCATTAGACCTGGCGCGCCGACTCGTCAAAGCCGGCGTAGAAAACGCCGTCATTACCTTGCCTGATTTTGGTCTGGATTACGCCACTTCTGATGAAACCGGCTACATCGAGGCCAATTACATCGAGAAGGTAGATAACACAGGAACCGGCGATTCTGTGACGGCGGCCATTATCTTTGGCATGATCAACGACCTTTCCCCTATCCAATGTATTCGCTTGGGCGCTGCCGCGGCCAGCCTTACCCTGCAAACCAGCGAAACTGTTGTGCCCGATTTAAGCCTGGACATGTTGTATGATCACTTGATCGTCTGAAGCGGAAAGCGCCCCGCCACTTTAGCCACTTTGCATTTTAGCCGCTTTACACTTTACAATTTCATGAACAATTGGCTTGGTTTGATTCTCTGTATTCTCTACATCTTTGGCCTGATCGGCGGCGCAGAATGGCTGCGGCGCTGGCGTGGCTACAAAAGTAGTTTCACCCGCAAAGTCATTCACATTGGGGTGGGGATGATGAGTTGGGCGCTGCATCTTCTATTTGATACTCCCTGGTATTTTATAGCCACGGCCGCTGCCTTCATGATCATCAACTTGCTTGATTGGCGGTATGGGTTTTTCGCGGCCATGGCTAGCAGCGACCGTTCCAATCTGGGCACGGTCTATTTCCCATTCGCGGCGGCCATCGTTGCCTATCTGTTTTGGGACCAGCCGCCCTTAATGGTTGCTGCGCTGATGCCCTTGACCTGGGGCGATGGATTGGCCCCGGTTGTGGGGCAGGCATACGGCCGTCACCCTTACACCGTTGGCAATCATCAACGAACACTGGAAGGCTCGGCCGGCTTCTTTGCGGCCTGTTTCCTGTTCACATGGCTGGCCCTGTGGGTCATTGGCGGCGCGCCGGATATCACCCCGGCGGCGGCAGTTTTCCCGGCGCTGGCAATAACGGCCGTTGCCACGCTTGTGGAAGCCGTTTCCATTTGGGGGATTGATAATTTAACTGTGACGGCCGTGGCCGCGCTCATCCTTTTCAGTTGGCCTTTTTAGCCCGTAATCCGTGTTCCGTGTTCCGTATTCCGTGTTCCGTCACGGATTACGGATTACGGACGACGGATTACGGATTACGGATTACGGACGACGGATTACGGATTACGGATTACGGATTACGGATTACGGATTACGGACCCGGTTTGAATCCCAATGCCAGACACCATCCCCTTTGACCGAATCCAGGCGATCCTGTTTGACCTGGACGGGACGCTGATCGACACAGATGATGAAGCAGTCGCCCGATTTGCCCGGCGGTTACGGCCGTTCCTGGGCCAACGCGCCCCCCGCGCGGCTCGTTGGTTGACGATGAAATTGGAAACACCTGGCAACGCCCTGATCACTCTGCTCGATTTTCTGGGCCTGGATGAGCCGCTCATGACCCTGACCGATAAATTGCGGCGGCGGCGCGGCGTTTATCCGGCCCCTGAATTCGCGCTCATCCCGGGCGTGGCTGACTTATTGTTGTCGCTAAACGGCCGTTACCTGGTTGGCCTGGTCACAACGCGAAGCCGGTATCATATCGAGTGTTTTTTGGAACAATTTCCGGCAGAAACGGCCGTCATAAGCGTAACTTGCGGCCTGCAAGATACCCATCGCCTCAAACCCCATCCTGCCCCTGTTCAATTAGCGGCCAAACGATTAGATATTCCTGTGGAGAGATGCTTAATGGTGGGTGACACTACTGTAGATATAAAATCAGCGCGCCGCGCTGGCGCCTGGAGCGTTGGCGTTCTCTGTTGGTTTGGTGAACAAGAGGAATTGGAGCGGGCCGGCGCCCACATGATCTTGCCCGCCACAGCCGAACTGCGCGGCTGTCTCCCCGCTGAAAACTAACTTTTGCTATACTGCTCGTAGTAAGCGTTTTAGAGGGCGGTATTCCACAGACTGCGTACCAGATTACGAACATATGATACGAGGAGATAAACAAAATGGAATACAGACGACTCGGCCGTACCGGCTTAAAAGTTTCCGCAATATGCCTGGGAACCATGCAATTTGGCTGGACAACCGATGAACCAACCGCGCACGCCATCATGAATCGAGCGTTCGAAGCCGGCTGTAATTTTTTCGATACGGCCGATATTTACTCCCGGTGGGTGGATGGTAACGACGGCGGCGTCAGCGAAGAAATTATCGGCGCCTGGCTGGCCGACGGCCATGTTCGCCGCCAGGATGTGGTCATCGCCACCAAAGTACGCGGCCCGATGGGTGACGGGCCTAATGATCAAGGCCTTTCTCGCCAGCATATTTTGGAGTCTGTTGCCGCCAGCCTGGACCGGCTGCAAACAGATTACATTGACCTGTATCAGGTGCATTTTCCCGACGACGAGACGCCGTTGGAAGAAACAATGACCGCGCTCAATGACCTGGTTCGGGCGGGGATGGTACGCTACATCGGCTGCTCTAATTACCCCGCCTGGCTGCTGGCAAAATCGCTCTGGATTAGCGACGTAAAAAACCTGACCCGCTTTGATAGTTTGCAGCCGCACTACAGCTTGGTCTATCGCGCCGAGTTTGAGCGGGAATTGCAGCCGCTTTGTCTGGATCAGGGGCTTGGGGTGATTCCCTACAGCCCGCTGGCCGGCGGCTTTCTCACGGGCAAGTACCGCCGTGACACGCCTATGCCGGATACGCCTCGCGCCGACGGGGTGCGTCGTCGTTATATGAACGAGCAGGGGTTTAGCGCGGTGGATAAACTGGAAGAGATCGGCAGGGCTTATGACGCAACGATTGCCCAAACGGCGATTGCCTGGGTGTTGGCGAATACGGCCGTTACCGCCGCCATCATCGGGGCCAACTCATTGGCGCAATTAGAAGACACCATGAAAGGGGCTGAAATCAAACTGAGCGACAAAGAAAAAGCGGCTCTTGATAAGGTGACGGACTGGAAGTAGGGGCCGTTTACTTCCAACGTGTCAAAATGGTCTCTCGTTGAAACACCCTGACGCTCAGATACAGCAGCCCCGCGTCCAAAACAGCCACAACGACGCCCATCAAAACAATGACGCGCCGATCAATCAAAATAAATCCAACCGATTGACCAATGATCAACATCAATAAAGGTAAAACCACAATCGCTGACAATTGCTCCGCCACCCTGGGGTCGGAAACGCGAGACGAGATCATAATCGCCGCGCTTACGGCCATCAAGGCCAGCAAAGGGCCGACAATAAAAACGGCAATCAGCCACATAGGCGCTACCAAATAGCCAAAAATGGTTTCCGTAACCATGAACCACGCCCCAATGACGTAAGCGCCAAAAGCGATCCAGGTCACAACAATGGCGGGGATAATGGCGGCGATGGCTTTTGCGGTCACTAATTCCAGAACCGTGATGGGCGTAGCCAAAATCGGCTCCAGACTGCGCGCCGTCTTTTCGCCCACGATGCTGTAGGAGGCGATGGACGCCGGGATGATGACCGGCAGCATCATAAACATGAGCGTGTAGATATTGAGCAGGTATACCTGGGTGCAATCAAATTCGGATAATTCGATGCACAAATCGCCGAAAAACTCGTCTGGCGGGCTGTCAACGCCGCTTATGTCCCCTTCCAGGTTAGCTGTAGCCACCAGCGTGATCAGAGGCATGGCAGTGAAAAGCAGGGGCAAAAAGGCAACGGTGAACAAAACCATCCGGTTTTTGAATACTTCGGCCCACTCTTTTAAGACAATGGTTTTTACTTTTTCCACCTTAGCCCTTTTGGAGACCTGCGAGGTTTCCCAAACCTCGCAGGTCTGCTTAGTTAGCTCTCGTCTTTGACCAATTGCAAATAGACGTCTTCCAGTGAATGGCGCAGTTCCCCGACAAACTGGATGTTGGCGCCGGATTGAACAAGGTGGCGGATGATTTCCGGGTTGTGCCGCTCTGGCTCATCCATTGCCAGGACGAGTTTGTTTTCGACCGTTTGCGTCCGCTTGAGGAAAGGGAATGTTGCGGCGATGGCGCCGAATGGTTCCGCCGCTTCGGCCAGGTGGAAGACGACTTGACGGCCGTATAACTGCTTCCGCAGCGCTTTGGGCGTATTCACCACCCGCAGCCGTGTTTTGAACACCGCCACTCGGTCGCACAACCGATCAGCTTCATCCAGATTATGCGTGCAGATGAAAATTGTGCGTCCTTCTCCTTTCAGTTCGGCAATGAAGTCGCGTACCAGTTTGGCCGCTTCCGGGTCTAATCCGGCCGTCGGCTCGTCGAGGAAAATAATCTTCGGTTCATGCAGCAGGGTGCGCGCAATCGCCAATTTTTGCCGCATCCCCTTGCTGAACGTCCCGGCGGCGTCATGGCGGCGCGCCCACAAGCCCAGCATCTTGAGGTATTTTTCGACCTGCGCCGCGACCTGCTCGACTTCGTACAATTTGGCGTAAATGGTCAGGTTGCGCCACGCGGAAAGCCGGTCGTACAGGCCCGGTGTTTCGGTCAGGATACCCACGTTGCGCCGGATTTCCTGGTCATCCTGGCCGATTTTATAGCCCATCACGGTGGCTTCGCCCGCTGTCGGCCCGATAAGGCTGGTCAACATGCGCACGGTGGTGGTTTTTCCGGCCCCGTTTGGGCCTAAAAACCCGAACACTTCCCCCTCGGCAATGTCGAGTGTTAGCCGATCTACGGCCAGGGTTTCGTCGAATTTTTTGGTTAGATTTTCACATTTGATCATGATTGATGATTGATGATTGATGATTGATGATTGGCGAATCTTCAATCTTTAACCTTCAATCTTCATTCCTTATATTCAAAACGGCTCTTTTCCAGAGAATCGGCCGTTAACGCTATTGCGCTGGGCTGAACCGGACCGACTTCTGGCAGCGGCTCCAATTCTGATTCTACAGGTTCTGGCATTTTTAGCCAGAAGATGGCGCCCAGGCTGATCAGGGCCATGACGCCAATAATCGCTTCTGTTATGTATGCGCCCCAGGTGGCGATGGCGTAAACGGCCGTTGCATCCACCAGCGTGTGCCACAAAATCGCCAACCATACCCACCTTCGCTGCCCGCGTACAAATTGCTGCATCACCAGCAGCGATAGAGCCAGATGCAGGGTGATGGCAAATAACCGCTCCAGCGCGCCCAACAGAATTTGATACCAGGGGGCGGAGAAGACGGCCGTTATCTGCTCTTGAAGCAGCGGCAACTGTTCCGCTGGAACTAAATTGAGGAGACGGCCGTTCCCCATCATCGCCAACGCCGCCACATTCACAGCGCCCAAAATACCAACAAGAATGGCTTCAATGCCGCCATGCCCAGCCCCCATCATCAACCCCTGGCTCCAGGAGCGAGCGTCTTTGGCCCAAAACCGGTACGTTACATACCGCGCCCCTTCTTCAAATACCCCGGCCGATAATCCGGCAAAAATCGCCCACGCGATGAGATTGTCTGTTGGAATCCATTTCTGCCACCGTAACACGGCCAAATTGAACGGGATATGACCCACCTGTGACAACACAAACGTCACCGCGCCGATGCCAAACAATCCCCAGCTTATCTGGCGTTTTTGGACGATAAAACGCGCCAAAACCAGCGGCATGGCAATCATCAACGAAAAATTAACGGCATAAAGCAAATAAATCATCGGCAACTCAGCTTACTCACCCCTCATCCCTCATCCCTCGTTCCTCACTCCTCATCCCTTCTTCAAAATCTCACGCGCCGCATTGTAACCCGGTGCGCCAGTAACGCCGCCACCCGGATGCGTACCCGCCCCGCATAAATACAAATTCTCAATCGGCGTCCTGTACCGGCTCCACCCGGCAACGGGACGCATGACCAACAGTTGATCTAATCCCATCTGCCCATGCATGATGCTGCCTTCGGTCAGGCCGTATGTTTGCTCATAATCGAGCGGGGTGATGACCTGGCGATTGAGGATTAAGGATTGAAGATTGGGGGCGTACTGGCTGAGGGTTTCAATGATAGCGTCGCCAAGCCGTTCGCGCTCATCGTTCCAATCGCCACCTTGCAAGTCATAGGGGGCGTACTGCATGGTGATACTCATGATGTGCTGCCCGTCGGGAGCCAGCGCCGGGTCAAGGAGGGTGGGGATGGCGATGTCGAGGGTGGGGTTGGGGGAGATACGGCCGTATTTCGCCGCGTCATAAGCCCGTTCCAGATAATCCAAACTGGGGGCGATGCGGATACGGCCGTGCAACTGCGCCTCACTCGTCTGCCCCTTAAACTGGGGTAGCCCGCTCAACGCTAGAGTCACCTTCGCTGTGCTGCCGCGATAAATGATGTTGCGCGCCTTGCGCGTAAAACGCGGCTCCAAATGCTGCGGCCCCACCAGACCAAACAACGTCCGGCGCGGATCGGCATTGGAAACGACAACGCGGGCCGTGATTTCCGTGCCGTCGGCCAGCGCGACGCCGATGGCCTTGTCGCCTGCCAGCAAAATGCGGGCGACCGGGCTGCTCGTCCGCATGTCGGCCCCATGCTGCCGGGCGGCGCTGGCTAACGCCTCCGCCAGCTTGCCCATCCCGCCCAGGACGACGCGATGGGCGTGCCAACCGCGCGCGTGCTGGTAGAAAAATCCCAGCGCCGTCCCCGCCGCCCGCGGCCCCTGGCGCATCCCGATGACGCCCGCCGCGCCCAACGCCCCTTTCAGTGCGGCCGATTCAAACCATTCGTCCAGATAATCGCTGACCGGCATGGGCAGGACGCGCATGAACTGCATCATCTCCCGGTCGCCCAGACGGCGCGTTTTCAGCCCGATTTTGCCCCACGCCGATAAGTCTCCCAGCTTCAATTCGACCAGGTCAGGCGGCGGGGTCAGCATCATCTGGCCTAAAACGCCGCCGATTTGCTTGACCTGTTGGCGGAAGGCGGGGAACTGCTCGGCGTCGCGGGCGCTGACTCGCCCAATCTCAGCCTTGCTTTTCTCCTCATCGCGCCACAGGGTCAGGGCAGCGCCGTCCGGCTGCGGCGCGAAAAGCGCCGCCTCGCTCTCCCGGAAGGCCAGCCCGTGCGCCGACAAGTCCAACTCCGCCACAATTTCGTCGCGGAACAGCCCGGCGGCGTCGGCCCCGGTGTTGACGTGGAAGCCGGGGAAAATTTCTTCGGTAGCAGCCGCCCCGCCGACGGTTGCCCGCGCTTCTAAAACGAGAACTTTGCGGCCGGCCTGGGAGAGGGTGACGGCCGTAACCAATCCATTGTGTCCCGCGCCTATAACAATAGCGTCAAATTTTTTGCTCATTATTCAATTTCCAATTTATGCATTTCAATAGTCATGCAAGGCCGTCCCACTCGTCCAATGTCGGCGTATCAATATCTTCGTGAATCACTACCTGGCCGCGCATTGAACCAAAAAGGTCTTGCACCATCCCTCTCGTTCCCACGTTCTACGTGGGAATGACAGTCTGAACGCTCCGCGTTCTGTTCGACGCAGAGCGTCTGCCAGGCCATTCCACGCGGAGCGTAGAACGAGGGGGAAAACTCGCTCAGCAAAGATGTTATTGCGAATACCGAAAATATTTTGCGGATCGTGCGCCTGCTTTACGCCTTTCAACATCTTTTGCCAAGAAATCCGATTTCTTTAGGAAATTGGATTTCTTGGCACACGCCTACCAAATCGCGTCCTTGTAAAACGCGCGTATCACCCGATCTGAGGTGATGAGCGGGCAGGTGTGAAGTACGGCCGTAGCCACAATCGTGCGATCCGCCGGGTCTTTGTGCGACCAATCCAACGCCACATTTTCCAACCAGGTCGGCACATCAACCGGCAAAATCTCCACTTTCGGCGCCCTTTGTAACCGATCTACAAGTTCACTTAATGGTCGAGGCAAGGACAAATGCCCTTTCCGCATTTTAATTCCAATTTCCCAAATAGAAATAGAACTAATCAACAGTCTATCCGCCTCAGCAATGGCTTGCATGGCCGCTGACGACAATTTTTCAGGCGCGCCAGTCCAAAAAAGCACCGTTGATGTGTCCAAAACGACCATTAAATATCTCCCCACTCATCAACTGTTGGCAAATTCATATCTTCGTGAAAAATTACTTTTCCTCGAAACGGCGCAAATAAACTTTCAACACTCTCTTCTTTGTCCTTAATGGGCGTGATTTTAAGAACAGGCACGCTGCGATCCGTCACCACTAACGTTTCACCGCTGGCCTCAATCTCGCGGAATACGCGCAGCATATGCGCCTTGAGTTTGCTTTTCGACATGGTGATCATCGTCCAACCTCCATCTATACACATATAACCATAGTCATAACCATAGTCACATTCTATACAAAAGCGCCCCAACTATCAACCTCAAGAGCCGTTACGCTCCTGCTCTCCGCGCATCTCCGCGTCCCACTCCCCCTCACTCAGCAAAGATATTGTTGCGAATGCCAAAGATATTCTGCGGGTCGTGGGCCTGCTTCACGCCCTTCAACACCTCGGCCGTCGTCGGCGAAATTGTTTTGTCCATAAAATCCTTACGCAACTTGCCCACGCCGTGATGGTGCGAAATCGAGCCGCCTGCCGCCATGATCGTCCGGCGCAGTTCATGTTCAATCTCGCCGAACACCTCGTCCGGCTTGTCCACCCCCTTCGTGCTGAAGCCGTGCGTGAAGTAGATGCAAACGCCAGTGTGGTACAACTGGGTGATGCGCGGCGAGACGTAGGGTTTGCCCGGCAGCCCGTACTCGGCGTGCTTCGCCTGGGCCACCCGATCTACTGCTTCAATCACCGCCCCCACCTTGCTCCAGGGCACAGTCGTCTCGTAGGTTTCGCCGATGATGTGGTAATCGGACAGGTAATCGCGGATGTAGGCGATGGCGTAGGTGAGGGCGTAACCACGACGGCCGTTCCCCTCCCCGCCCGCCACCCCGTTATATTTTTTGGCGATTTTAGCGATCATCTTTTGCTGGTAAGCCACCTCCTCGGCCGTGCCCTCCATCACAACCGTCGCCACGCACAACTCATGGGGGTCAAACCCCTTCAGCTTGAGCAGCACAAACTTCTCCAGCTTGCTCATCAGCTTTTTGCCCAACGTGGGGCGCGGCTTCAACGCCGAGCCGAAGCGAAACTGAATGTTATCCATCAGCCGGATGCTGGCCGGAAACACCCCCGCCCGCGCCAGTTCATACAGAAAATCAGTCCCCGTCTGGAAGGTGGGGAACACCAGCGAGCCAAACTTCTGCACCTCCGGCAGTTTGTGGATTTTAATGACCGCTTTGGTGATGATGCCCAGATTGCCCTCGCTGCCGAACAGTAAATCTTGCAGCCGCATCCCCATCGAGGTGCGGGGCATGGCGGCGGCCTGCTCGATTCGGCCCTGGGGCGTGATCATCGTCACATTTTCCACGATGTCCTCGATATTACCGTAGCGGTTTTTCTTCATCCCGCTGGCGTTGGTGGCAATCCAGCCGCCCAGCGTAGACAGTTCCACGCTGTCTGGCTCATGGCCGCTGGTGAAGCCGGCCGCAGCCAACGCCGCTTCTAACTGATTGCCGGTGATGCCTGCTTGCACGCCGGCGCGGTAATTTTCGGCGTCAATCCATTCGATTTTGTTCATCCGCCGCATGTCTACGACGACGATCATGCGCGGTTCCTCGGCCGGAAGCTGCAAGGCGCAGCTGACGCTGGTTCCGCCGCCGTAGGGAACCAGCGCCACGTCATGCGCAGCGGCCAACTGGATCAGCGTCTCCACGTCGGCCTCGGATTCGGGGTAGAAAACGAGGTCGGCGGCCCGGTCTAATTCGCCGTAGAGGACTTTGTACACTTCATCGGCCGTCGTCTGGCCGTGACTGTGCAGGAGGCGGGCCGGATCGTCCTGGGTGTACTGTGAAGCCGGGAAAGCGACTTGTAAAGCACGGATGAAAGCCTCGTTTATCCGCGCGGGCGTTACCGGCTTATCCCGCCGTTCCGGCTTGATGTCGTTGACGTCAATTTTGACGTCCAGCATCTCCTCCACAAACGGCAAAAATCCCGGCATTTCCGTCCCGGAGATGGCGTACCGGTTCCCCGTTACTGATGTCGCCCCATCGGGCAAGGTCACAAAGCGGGTGTCGCTAAACCCCCATCTGTGACCCCACAACTTGTCGTCCAGTTTACTTTGGTCTGCGCTTAATGATTTGTCGGCCATAATTTCCTCTGGAATGATTGATGATTAAAGATTGAAGATTCGGCCTGCAATCATCAATCTTTAATCCTTAATCTTTAATATCTCTTTTGCTGCCAACTGCCCCGGCGCGCCCATGATGCCGCCGCCGGGATGGGTTCCGGAGCCGCACTGCCAGTACCCTTTGATGGGGGTGCGGTATTGGGCATAACCGGCGGCCGGGCGCAGGAAGAATAGCTGCGACAGGCTCAACTCGCCCTGGAAGATGTTGCCCTGGGAGAGGCCAATCATCTCCTCCATGTCGGCCGGGGTCAGCACTTGCCGGTGCAGGATGATCTCTTTCAGGTTGGGGATGTATTCGGCCAGCGTATCTACGACGGCGTCGCCGAACGCTTCCCGCTTGGCGTCGTCCCAGCCGCCGCTGACGTTGTGGGGCGCGTATTGGACAAAGCAGGACATGACGTGTTTGCCGGGCGGGGCCATGCCGGGGTCTATGACGGAGGGGAGGATGGTATCTATGTACGGCCGTCTACTAAATTCCCCATATTTCGCCTCATCATAGGCTCGTTCGATGTAATCTATGCTGGGGCTGATGGAAATGGCTCCGGCCAGATGGCGGCCCGGCCCCGGCATACAACGCAAATCGGGCAGCGCATCCAGCGCCAGATTCACCTTGCCCGACGAACCGCGCACGATGAATTTGCGGATGTCGTCCACCAATTCAGTGGGCAAATCGTCGGGTTTGACCAGCTTGAGGAAGGTCAGTTTGGGATCAAGGCTGGAAACGACGGTATCGGCGGCGAGTTCATCCCCGTTTTGCAGGGCGACGCCGGTGGCACGGCCGTTCTTCACCATCACCTGATCTACCGGCGCGTTGACCCGAATCTCCGCCCCAAAGGATTCGGCGGCGCGGGCGATGGCGTTGGCGATGCCGCCCGTCCCCCCTTTGGCAAAGCCCCAGGCCCGGAACGCGCCGTCAATCTCGCCCATGTAATGATGCAGCAAGACGTAAGCCGTCCCCGGCGAGCGCGGCCCCATGAACGTGCCGATGATGCCGCTGGCCGACATCGTGCCCATCAGCGGTTCCGACTCGAACCACTGCGCCAGAAAATCGGCCGCGCTCATCGTCATCAGCTTGGCTAACAGGTGCAGCTTCTCCTCGCCCAGCCCCAGGAAATGGCGGGCCATGTCCACCAGGCTGAACAGTTCCTTGGGATTATACGAGGTCGGGTCGGGCGGCAGTTTGGAGAGGATGTATTTGACCGCTTTGGCCATGAAGTACATGTTACGGCCGTACTCATCATAAGCCCCGGCGTCATTTTCGGAGAAGCGGGCGATGTCACGTAAGGTGCGGTAATGGTCGCCGTCGCGGTACAGGCAGTCGCCGTTAGGCAGCGGCGAGAGGGTGCTTTCCAGCGGCAAAATCGTCAAGCCGTGCTTCGTCAACCCCAAATCGCGCACGATGTCGGGCCGCAGCAGGCTGACGACGTAGGAGAAGACGGTGAATTTGAAGCCGGGGAAAATCTCCTCAGTCACGCTGGCTCCGCCGACGAGATGTCGTTTTTCCAGGACAATTACTTTTTTACCCGCTTTGGCCAGGTAAGCGGCCGTTATCAATCCATTGTGGCCGCCGCCGATGATTATTGCGTCATATTTTTGATTTGTCATAGCTCCTAACCTGGATTATCCAGAAAAGATTCTGACACGAATGGCACGAATTTCACGAATTAAAACGGTCTAAATTTGTGTCATTCGTGAAATTCGCGCCGAAAATTTTTATGCGCTGTGCGAGAATTTCACTGATAAGGTATTAAAGTTGTTTTGTGAAAAAATAGCGTTGATATCCAGTCGGGAAATCTGGCAGCTCGCCAAAAACTTGATAGCCATGTTGTTTGTAGAAGTCTGGCGACTGAAAACTGAATGTATCCAAATAAACATTCTTGATGCCGCGCTGCCGCGCTTCATCTTCAGCGCGCGTCAAAAGGCGATGCCCATATCCGCGACCGCGAAGCGCCTCTTTTACCCACAACAAATCTAAATAAAACCAATCCCAATAGAGTTCGCCCAGCGCTCCGCCCACAATTTCCTGGTCGGCCGCGCGGAGAACGAAACATAGGCGTTGAAACTTATTATCGCCCGCTTGTTGTTCATTGTAATCGCCAACGCCTCGTCCAATGATTCCCCACGCCGATTCTTCGGGCTTTTCCTCGGAAACAATTTGATATTCTTCATTCATATGGTTTTCTATCTTAACTTGGAACAAAATGAACAAGAAATGCCGATTGATGATAATAGACATGCAATTCATATTTTCCAGGTACTATAGATATTTCTTGATTTTCGTAAAGCTCTCTTCCTTCACTGTCAACAAAATCTGCGCCTACAATAAGCATGAGCTTGTCATCCTCGATAATAAAATGCAGAATCTTGTCAGCCTTTTTGAGCAAAGTCTGATGAAAAAAATCTAGCGGGGTTTCTTCCATGCCCATATCCTGTAATATGAACATTTGATTGTCTGTTGATTGAAAGATTTGACCTCGCCATTCTGAATCACTCAGGACGATTATATCTGCTCCATTGTGGTTTAAAACATGTACACCATCTTCTAACCCACAAATGACATTATAATCTGTCAGAGTATTCCCCCCTCCCATGATACTATCATTCCAACCTGAGGCGCTCTGCCACCTATACCAAATTGACTTTAGTAAAACAACTAAAGGGCCACCATCACCTTGAATCCAACGTGATTTGTTCATTAAATTGGTGTATTTTCCCTTCATAGACCGTTTCAATCCAAATACTTTTTCAGCTCCGCATCATGTTCGACGACGCAGCCGACCGGCTACAAAAGCTGCCAAACCCGTTATCCCCAGGTAAATCAGCCGGCGGCGCGAGGCGGCGTTTATGGAGGCCATGTGGCGACCCCAGGTTTGGCGCAAGCCCTGCCAGTAAACGGCTGACCGGGTCATGAAATTTCTCGTTTTGTTGTGAATGGGAGGGAGGATGGCAACGGCCGTTCCCCTTCCCATTCACTGTCCGCCTTGATACCATGCTATAATAGGCTCATTGGTAAGCAAAATCAAAAAGCGCTGGAGAAAGTAAATGTCAAACAACATATTGGTTCTTCCCAAAGAAACAGCCCAGGCTCTCGTTGATTTAACGGGCGAAACCCGAATAGACGCCGCCTTAACGCTGCTTATGCGGGAGTATGCCCGCCAACAGTTAACCAATCTAAAAAACGAGTTGCAAAAATTCGAGCGCAAATATGGTATGTCCTTTGAAGCGTACCGCCAAATTTGGAACAGCGAAGAAAAAGACGAACACTACACATTTGAAGCCGAAAATGATTATCTGATGTGGGAAGGCGCAGTCACGCGGCATAAACGGCTCAATGAAAGTTTCGCATGGCTGCCTTAACCACTTCCCAACTTTTCTCCGAATTAAGACACGCCTGCCGCCATGTCGCGCTCGTTCAATACATTGAAGAGTGCATCGTGGATGTTGATGTTCTTCATGTAAAAGTCCACCTCACTGCAACAGAAACCTTTATCAATGTCTTCTACAATCTGGATACGGACAAAACCGCTTTTGCGCTCATTCAAGCCAATCGCCGAATTTATGGCGTGGATAATGCCAAAATTGATTGGCATGAACACCCTTTTTCCAACCCCAGTCAGCACATCGCCTGTTCCCCGATAACGTTTGCCGCATTTTTACAGGCGGTGGAAAAACATCTTGACGGCTAACTCACTTTAACCAACGACGCAGCCGACCAGCTACAAAAGCCACCAAGCCAGTTAATCCCAAGTAAATCAGCCAACGGCGCGAGGCGGCGTTTATGGGGGCCATGTGGCGACCCCAGGTTTGGCGCAAGCCCTGCCGGTAGACGGGCGTGGTGATGAGCGGCAAAATGTAATCGGAGGCCAGGTAGGAGATGGGGGACGCGGTGGCGGGCGGCTGGGGCGCGTGGGGCTGGGGCTTTTCGTCGGCCAGCGTCACGTCGGCGATGGTGAAGGTTTCGCCCGCGTCCTGGCTGAGTTCGGTGATGACGGAACCATCGGCGGCGACGATTTTGCAGCCTTGCACCATGCCGCACTGCATTTGCATTCCCTCGGCCTGGGGCAGGTATTGGGCGATGCGGGGGGCCAGCGGCATGAAGGAGAGCAGGGTGGCTGTCCCGGCGGGAATGTCGGTGGTAATCTGGCCGCAGCCGACGGTGTTGACGGCCGGAACGCCCAGCCAAGCGGTTTGTTGGTTAATCATGTCGCCAAAGACGCGACGGCCGTCACCCTTCAACTTCCCCATCACCGGCCCCATCTCATCCACCGTCACCCGGTCGCCACCGGGGAACAGGTAGGCGGGGTTGGATACATCGGGCGGGCAGCTAGCGATGAGCATCATATCCACCTGCCCGGCGTACTGCCGCCACAAATCGCGGTGGGCGTTGTCCCAGCAGATCAACATGCCAAAATCGCCCCAATCGGTCTCGGCAATGGCGATTCGACTCGCATCGCGGAAGTAGCCCCGCTCCCAGCCCCAGGGATAATTTTTGTCGTAACGCCAGACACGGCCGTCCGGCGCAAACAGCAGCAGCGCATTAAACACCTCATTGGCATCCAGCAGCATCAACGACCCAGCCAGGTGGATGTTTAGCTGCGCCGCCGTATCCCGCAGCCAGTTGACGGAACGGCCGTTCATCGGTTCCGCCAGTTCATGATTGGCCGGGGCATATTGGTAGCCGGTGTTAAACAGTTCCGGCAAGACGACAAGCTGTGCGCCCGCCGCTGCAGCCTGCGCGACCAATTTTTCGGCGCGAGCAATCCGCGCTTCGGTTGGAGCTGGATTGGCGTCCATTTGGATGGCGGCAACTTTGATTGTTCGTGGCATGGTTTCTCCTGTGGGGCAACAGCGGATGGAGAAACAAACGGATAAAGAAGAAATCCGTTTAATTCTTAATCCGTTGTTGTCCTATACCCGCTTGTGCGGTGGGTCGTAAAATGGCGTTTTGACGATTGTTGCCTTCACCCGTTCGCGGCTGTACTCAACCGTGATTTCCATTTCCACCTGAGCGCCAATTTGGGCATACTTGTTCAACACCGTACCGATGGCGATGTATTGCTTGAGGATGGGCGAAAAGGTTTGGCTGGTGGCCTGGCCGATTTGTTTCCCGGCTTTGTAAATGGGGACGGCCGTTCTTGACGCCCGTCCCGCCACCTGCGGCGGTAAATCCTCCAAATCATACAGCCTCTCCAAATCTACCCAATCAATATGCAAGCCCGCAAACGTCCACTTGGAACCGCGCGCTTGCTCCGCCAACAGCGCCTTCTTGCCGATAAAATCGGCCCCATCCAGCGCCGCCGCCCAACCCAGCCCAATCTCAAACGGCGACGATTTTTGCGCCTCAATCACGGCGAAATGGGAGGAGATGTAATCCACTTCAATCAGCAGCAGCCCCGCTTCGATGCGAGCTATGTCCAGGGCGATCATGCCGGCGGGTAACGCGCCGTAACGCGCGCCTGCCGCCATCAACCCGTCCCACAATCGTTCGGCAAATTCGGGACGCACCCACAACTCATACCCCAAATCGCCCGTAAACCCGGTGCGCGTCACCGTCAGCGGGAAATTATCCATCTCGCCATGCGCCAGCCGGAAATAGCCCAGCCGGTCAAAATCAATCCCCTTCACGGCTTCTCTCAGGATAGCGCGGCTGCTTGGCCCTTGCAGCGACAGCGCCGCCAAATCAGCCGACACATCCTGTACTTGCACGTCAAAGCCGTAGCCCACATCCCGGAACCAGCGCAAATTGGGGTCGGCGGCCGTGATGCGAAAATGGTTTTCGTCCAGGCGGGCGATTGTGCCATCGTCAATAACTTTGCCCTCCTCGTCGCACCAGGGAGAGTATAACACCTGCCCTACGCGGCATTTGCTCACATCCCGCGTGATAATGCGATCCACCACGCGCGCCGCGTCTGGCCCGGTAATTTTGTACTTGAACAGCGGCGACACATCAATCAGCGCCGCGCTGTTGCGGATGGCGTAATACTCGCGTTCGTGTGACGGTTCGTAGACGCTGGCCGCCAGATAACCGGCCCAGCCGCGCCAGTCGTGACTCTCACACAAGACGGCCGTTCTCGAATGAAAAGGGGTTGGTATAGGCATAATTTTCCTCTTGAAAACTGATGATTAAAGATTAAAGATTGAAGATCGCGGGCGGTGAATTACCAATCATCAATCATTACTCTTTCTTCATACGCGCTCAATAATCGTCGCAATCCCCATGCCGCCGCCGGCGCATAGGGTGATGAGCGCCGTTTCCTTATCACGGCGTTCCAATTCATCCAGGGCCGTCCCCAGGAGGATGGCCCCTGTTGCCCCCAGCGGGTGCCCCAGGGCAATCGCACCGCCGTTGACATTCAGGCGCTCGCTGCCCGGCAACTTCATCTCTTTGATGAATTTGAGGACGACGGAAGCAAACGCCTCGTTGATTTCGATGAGGTCAATGTCGTTGAGCGTCATCCCGGCCAGCTTCAGCGCCTTGCGGGACGCCGGAGCCGGGCCGGTGAGCATGATGGTCGGCTCGTCGCCCACCAGAGCGGCGGCGACGATGCGGGCGCGCGGTTTCAATCCCAGCGCCGTGCCTTTTTCCTGGGAACCCACCAAAACCAGCGCGGCCGCGTCTACAATCCCGGAGGAGTTGCCGGCGGTGTGAACGTGGTTAATGTGGTCAATTTGGGTGTATTTTTTCAGAGCGATGGCGTTGAAGCGGGCTTCGCCCATTTTCTGGAAGACAGGGCGCAGGCTGGCTAATGCTTCCAATGTGGTTGCGGGGCGGGGGTGTTCGTCGTGGTCGAGGAGGAGACGGCCGTCTCTATCATGCACTGGCACAATCGAGCGAAAATACCCATTCTGCTGTGCCTGTGCCGCCCGCTGCTGCGATTGCAGTGCAAACCGATCCACATCCTCCCGGCTAAACTCTTCCAGCGTGGCAATCAAATCGGCGCTGATCCCCTGTGGCACAATGCCCAGTTGTTCGATCACATCCTTGTCCTCAAACATCGCGCCGCCATCCGATCCCATCGGCACGCGGGACATAGATTCTACCCCCCCGGCTACAATCAAATGATCCCAGCCGGAGCGTACTTTCATGGCCGCCAGATTAACCGCTTCCAGACCAGAGGCGCAAAACCGGTTGAGCTGTACGCCCGGTATGTCCACGTCCCAACCGGCATACAGCGGCGCAGTGCGGGCAATGACGGCGCCCTGCTCCCCAACCGGCGTTACACAGCCCAACAACACATCATCTACCTGTGCCGTGTCCAAATCATGCCGCTTTTGCAAGGCATGGAAGAGCGTCGCCAGCAAATCCAGCGGCTTTGCCGGGTGTAGCGCGCCGCTCTCTTTGCCACGGCCGCGCGGCGTGCGTATGGCCTCAAAAATATATGCTTCAGTTGTCATGGGCTGCTCCTTTTCCAGGTAACACATTGACCCTGGTCATGTTAAATCATACGGTTTCCCCACATAGATTGGTATTTTACGACAGCTTGTGAGAAGTTGACAAAACCAGATACAATAAGGGGCGTGTACTGTGATAAAAAACATCGTGCATGGGGCAGCAACCATTCAGTCCAAATGCTTTACCCTGCATCCGATTTCTTGCAATTTTAGCCATAAACTATGACTCATACACCTCACTTCATCACCATTGCCGGTAATATCGGCGTTGGTAAGTCAACTTTAACCACCTACCTGGCGCATCATCTAGGCTGGACGCCGTTCCTGGAAGGCGAGGCCGAAAACCCCTATCTACCGCAGTTTTATGAAGATATGAAACGATGGAGTTTTCACTCACAAATCTTCTTTCTGTCGCAACGCCTCCAGCAGCATCATCGCCTATTACAGCAAGCCGGATCGGTTACGCAAGATCGCAGTGTGTATGAAGACGCTGAGATTTTCGCCCGTAATCTTTATTTGCAAGACCACATGAGCCAGCAGGATTGGCAAACGTATTATTTGTTGTACCAGACTCTTTCGCGGCTGCTGCGGCCGCCGGATTTGGTAGTTTATCTGAAAGCGTCTGTGCCTACTTTGCAACGCCGTATTGCTCAACGCGGCCGTCATTATGAACAATCTATTGCCGAAGCGTATTTGAATCGCTTAAATCAGTTGTATGATGAATGGATTGCCGGATTTAAGCTTTGCCCTGTGTTGACAGTGGACACAGATAATTTAGACTATGTACAGCATGATGAACACCTGCATCTCATCATTGATCGCATTCAGGAAAGATTGCACGGTCAGGATTACCTGGCCTTGGAGGCGAAAGATGACCGTGTTCCGTAAACCGTGTTCTGTAAACCGTGTTCTGCTCCGGACGAACAACGGAATACGGAACACGGACAACCAAAACGCCAAGTTAACAACGAACGATTTCAAGGATTAAACATGGGAAGCAAACCTCGTGTCCTATTGGTGGATGATCAACCCAGTGTTTTGGATATGCTGCGCTTGTTTTTTGAGCGGGCCGGATTTGATGTAGAAACGGCCGTTGACGGCCCCAACGCTCTCAAAAAAGTAGACGAAACCCATCCCGACATTGTTGTTCTGGATGTCATGATGCCCGGCATGAGCGGCATAGACGTATGCCGGCAAATTCGCTCACAACCACAAACAGCCCAACTCCCGGTTATTATACTCAGCGCCAAAGGTGAACTGGATGATAAAGTAGTAGGGTTTGAAGCTGGGGCTGACGACTATGTGACCAAGCCAGTTGCCCGGCAAGAATTATTGGCGCGCGCCAACGCTTTGCTCCATCGCGCACAATATACAAAAGTGCCTACTGCGCGAGTCGTTGCCTTTGTGGGGGCCAAAGGCGGGGTGGGGGTAACAACGGTTGCTATTAACGTGGCCGCAGCGATGGTGGCTGAAGGAAAATCAGTCACATTAGTCGAGTTACAGGCTCATCCGGGTACGATGGTTCATCATTTGAATATGGCGCTGGCGCAAGACCTGGGGGATCTGATGGCCTTAGATGCATCGGAATTGAACTGGCGGGAAGTGAACCGGCGCGTTGTGCAGCATTCATCCGGTTTACGGCTGTTGACAGCGCCGCAAGATGCGGCTGAATATAACTTATCTCCGGACCATGCCAAAGCCATTGTTGATGCCCTGACCATTAGAACCGATTTTTTGCTGCTTGATATTCCTACAGTCGCCGGGAAAGCGATGCGTCTGGCTCTGGAACAAGCCGACCAAATCATCATGATTACAGAACCAGAAATGGTCTCCCTCAAAGCAGCGCGTGCCAAATTGGAAACGCTCCGCAGTTGGTCGCTTTCTGATCGGACACGGTTTGTCATGTTATCCAGGTCGCCATCAGCCACGATGATGCGCCGTAATGAAGTAGAGACTGAATTGGGTCTTACCCCGGATGGATCCGGTGTCATTAGTATGATCCCGCCTGCGCCAGAAGCGTTCCAGCAGGCATCGCAAATAGGCATCCCGGTTATTATTGGCAAGCCGCACATCCTGTCGGCGCGCGCTATTTTAGAACTGGCGGCCTGGTTAATGAAACATACGCAAGATATTTAGGAGGAGGTTTACTATTCTTCTACGTATCTTCTACGTGCCGGAATTGAGTTTCGTATAGTGTCGCGTATAAGCCATCCTGGGACAAAAGTGTGTCGTGGGTCCCTTGTTCGACTAAACGGCCGTTTTCCATCACCAAAATCAAATCCGCCGCTAAAATTGTTGAGAGCCGGTGAGCGATCACCAGGCTGGTGCGTCCTTCCATTACCCGTTGTAATGCTTCCTGAATCAGCGCCTCCGACAATGAATCCAGGCTGGACGTGGCCTCGTCCAGCACCAAAATGCGCGGGTCTTTGAGCACAACGCGGGCGATGGCAATGCGCTGGCGTTCGCCGCCGCTGAGACGGTAGCCGCGTTCGCCAACAACTGTGTCGTACCCATCCGGCAAACCGGCGATAAAGTCATGGATATTGGCTGTTTTGGCGGCCGAAATCATAGCAGTCTCGCCGGCGTCTGGGCGGGCATAGAGCAGGTTGGCGCGGATGGTATCGTAGAACAAGTAGGTTTCCTGCGTTACCATGCCAATGTTGTCGGCCAGGGAGTTTAAGGTTACGTCAATGATAGCTTGCCCGTCAATGAGGACACGTCCCTCGGTGGGGTCGTAAAGCCTGGGAATCATGTAGGTGGTGGTGGTTTTGCCGGCTCCGCTGGGGCCGACTAAAGCGGCCAACTGCCCTGGCTCAATGGTAAAGTTGACGTCGCGCAGCGCCCATTGGGTCACCGCTGATTGCCCATTGCCAGCGGTGGATTCACTGCTTTTTTCCTTACCGCGTTTGAGATGGGCGGCGCTGCCGCCCCAGGTAAACCGGGCGATTTCGTCTAATCCGATTTTTTCGTCACCGGCCAATCCTTCGTAGGCAAAGGAAATGTGTTGGAATTCAATACGGCCGTGTACCCGCGGCAGCGCTTTAGCAGAGGGCCGTTCCGTAATTTCCACCGGCATATCCAACACCTCAAACACCCGCTCGAAGCTGACCATGCTTTGGGCAAACTCCACCGGCGCATTGGTAATGGACATGAGCGGCCCGTACAATTGGCTCAGGTAGGTGCCAAAAGCGACGATGGTGCCGATGGTAAACTCGCCCCGCAGCACGAGCAAGCCACCGACCCAAAAGACGACGGCCGTTCCCACTGCGCTCACCACCCCCAACATCATAAAAAACCAGCGCCCAATCACCGCCGAACGGATACCAATATCACGCACCGATGCCCCATCCTGGCTAAATCGTTCATATTCCCGTTGTTCGCGGCCAAACAGTTTCACCAGCAATGCGCCACTCACATTAAGCGTCTCATTCATCGTGGCATTCATTTCGGCGTTGTGTTCCATTGATTGACGGCGCAAATCGCGCAAAATACGGCCAATGCGACGCGCCGGTATGACAAACAACGGCAAAATGGCGATACCCAACAGCGTCAGTCGCCATTCCATCGTCAGCATAATCGCCAGCGTCGCCACCAGCATGACAATGTTGGAAATGATCGTTACCAGGGTGTCGCTGATAGCCCGCTGCGCTCCAACCACATCATTGTTGAGGCGCGACATCAATTCGCCGGTGCGCGTTTGGGTAAAAAAGCGCAGCGACATGCGCTGCATGTGGGCGTACAAGCCGCGGCGCAAATCGTAAATGACGCCTTCGCCAATTTGCGAGTTAAGATGACGCTGCCAGACGCCAATCGCCCCATTGAGCAGGGGGATGCCAACCATCCCCACCGCCAGCCAGCCGAGCCGCGTTCGGTCTTCATTGGGGATGGCGTTATCAATCAAATCGCGGAACAACAGCGGCGAAATGAGAGAAATACCGGAGATGAGCAAGATGGTGAACAGCAGGCCGATAACGCGCAGTTGATACGGCCGGGCAAACTCCCACACCCGCAGCATCAGTTCCCACGTAATTGCCGGGCGATCTTGTTCTTCATCATGACGAATATAGGCAAACCACCCCGTACCGTGAAAACCCATAGTTACCTCGATTATGAATGATGAGTGATGAATGATGAATGATGAGTGATGAGTGATGAGTGATGAATGATGAGTGATGAGTGATGAATGATGAGTGATGAGTGATGAATGATGAGTGATGAATGATGAATGATGAGTGATGAATGATGAATGATGAGTGATGAATGATGAATGATGAGTGATGAATGATGAATGATGAATGATGAATTATAGACGTTTTTTGGCGGTTCGGGCGGAAGAGACAAGAATGGCGGTTAGTTCATCGGCTTCACGCATTAAATCACCAAGAAGAGATTCGGTGATGATTTTGCCTTCGATGAGGAGTTCCAGCCAGTAAGCGGTTTCTTCAAGTTCTTGCAGACCGCCTTCAACTTTGCTGATAAATTCTTTCGTTGAACGAGCGCGTGTTGCTTCCCGATAATGCGCTCCAACAGATGTGCCACTCCGTAACACTTGTTTGCCAATCACTTGAGCCGTCGTGCTTGGGGGTAAGTTCCCATACAGCCGTATGATGCGCAAGGCAAAAACTTTCGTGCGTCGTTTCAAATCGCTCCCTCTTTCCCCACTCCTCATCTTTAATTCCTTATTCATCATTCCGCATTCATCATTTCTATCTTCAACTGAATATTCCCCACCGTGATCATATCGCCGGCGCTGACAACGGCCGTTTCCGTCAATGCCACATCATTCAACAGCGTCCCGTTCCGGCTGCCCAAATCCGCCAACTGCCATAACTTACCACGCCGGGTGAGCAGGGTGTGCCGGTTGGAGACATAATCATCATCCAAAACGATATTGTTGCTGGACGCCCGGCCGATACTGGTGACGGGCAGGAGGGGGAAGCGTGTTCCTACCGCCGGTTGTTCGGCCGAATTGGCGACAACGACGAGATACCCTTGCGGCTGGTCGTGAACCGTCAAAAAAGCGGCCGTCGTCTGCATATCCTGGTAAATGAACCAGCCAATCAAGCCGAAAAAGCCCAGCAAAACGGCCGCGCCCAGCAGCCTTAGTAAAAAAAGTATCAGTTCAGGCGTCATGTAAGGTTTGCGAGTGAGCGCTTTTACAAATCACAGAACCAATTGTAGCAAATCAATCTTATTTGGGTAACTGAAGGGTCTGGCTCCCCTCATCCGGGGCCGGTTCCCGAACATGCCCATCGTCACGACCTTCTCCGTAAATGATCTGCGTGTCGCTGAGGACGATGACGTCGCCGGGTTGCAGGGCGTGTTCGGCGATGGGTTGGTCGTTTACGGCCGTTCGGCCCCGCTGGCTGAGATCGTAGAGGATGAAACGGCCGTAACGCCACCGAATCTGGGCGTGTTGGCGGCTGACTGTCGAAGAATCCAACACAATATCATTATCTGTCCGCCGCCCGATCGTCACCATAGGCCGATCTAACGGTACATGCTGTCGTCCGGCCACAATCAAAAACGCATCCAAATCATGCAGCGCGGCCAGCGTCTCCGACTTAACGGCATCAACAGCATTAATCTGGGTCGTGTGTTCTTCATCCGGATCGCCCTGCTCCGCGTGTACCCGCATCTGGCGCGCGCGAACAGTTGCATCCGCAATCAGTAACACTTGAGGCGTCGCCGCTAACATCAAACCCGCCTGCTGCGCTAATCTGACCAAATAAGCGGCTAATTCATTGGATAAATCCGGTTTTTTTGCCAGCAGCGCCTCCAGATCGGCTGGATTAAGTCGAACCGTATAAGAACCAGCGGCCCGGCCATCTACCTGCCCATCCTCCATCGCCCGCGCCAGCCGCGAGGCCACCTCAACCGGCTCAATTTGCTCGCCGAACAAACGCTTAAAAGAGCCTTCTATAAGCTGCTGCGCCAATATTTCAAACCGCGATAGCGATCGTTTCCGCTTCATTCATCGTTCCTCATACCTGAACCTCCCGGAGGCTGCGCAAGTCACATTTACCGCTGGGTAAAACCTCTGGAAGGTTTCTTGAATTTTGCACGTTCATTATAGATTTGCCCTGATTAGCCGTCAATTGCAGGCGGGATTGCATTGCTACACCGTAGGCATTCGGTATACTTTTGTAAAATATCATGCGTCATTTATTCATGCGGCGCTAATTTGCAGTTTTCGACGCAAGGCGCATGACGGATGACACAAAAGGAACTTCCATGACGGCCAAACAAATCCGCCTCACTGCTTACGCCTCTTGCGCCGGTTGAGCGTCTAAACTGAGTCCGACGGACCTGGCGCACGTGCTGCAGCCATTACGCGAACTATTCAACCCGGCCGATTTCCCCAATTTGTTAGTGGGATTAGACAAAGCGGATGATGCGGCCGTTTATAAACTGAACGACGAACAAGCCATCGTTACCACCACCGACTTTTTCCCGCCGGTGGTGGACGACCCCTATGATTTTGGGGCGATTGCCGCTGCCAATGCGCTCTCCGACATTTACGCGATGGGCGCGGAACCGTTGTTTGCCATCAATCTGGTTGCTTTCCCCGA
>JAJRYT010000075.1 GCA_024275635.1 Chloroflexota bacterium
AGCAATCTGTTAGGAATGTACAAAGTCGAGCTAAGCTGCTGTTTTAATTATCGCTTTTTGCTTCTTCGCCAACAACATCAGCAGGTTTTTCTTCAGCCTCCTCAGTCTCGCGCAGTTTAGCCAATGTGGATTCGCCCAACACCACTTCATCATCCGCATCTTCCATACCGTCAAATTCGCCGTAAGCATAGCCATCTAAATCCGTGACTTCTTCAGCCATGGTTTCTTTCCGCATGGCAATGCCTTCTAAGGCAGCATCGGCCATCTTGCTTACAATTAGTTTGATGGCCCGAATAGCGTCATCATTGGCAGGAATAATGTGATCAATCGGATCGGGATCGCAATTAGTATCAACCATCGCAACGGTAGCGATTTTAAGGATATTGGCCTCGCGCACGGCCGTTTCCTCTTCATTCAAATCCACAATAAACACCAAAGCCGGCAATCCTTTCATATTACGGATACCGCCCAACCGGGAATTTAGTTTCTCAATCTCACGATCAACCCGGAGCCGTTCCCGTTTTTTCAGCAAATCAAAATCACCGGCGTCACGCCGCTCTTCCAGCTTCCTCAAATGATCAATGCGCTGCCGGATCGTCTGCCAATTCGTCAACGTGCCGCCTAACCAGCGCTCACTAACAAACGGCTGATTGGCCCGCGCCGACTCAGCGGCGATCGTATCTTGCGCTTGCCGCTTCGTGCCGACAAACAACACCTCGCCACCTTCAGCGACAGTGTCGCGGACAAGGTTATAAGCGTCTTCAATCATTACAATCGTTTGTTGTAAATCAATAATGTGAATGCCGTTGCGCTCCGTGAAGATGTACGGTTTCATCTTCGGATTCCAACGACGAGTACGGTGTCCAAAGTGCACGCCGGTCTCCAGCAATGCTTTCATTGAAACAACAGCCATGGGGGTATTCTCCTTGTTAAATGTGTTTTATTCGTCCATGCTCTTCATTCCAAACCAGAGCTTGCATGGCTAACACGTTGCTACAATAATTCGGGGGAGTTTTTTCAAACAACGAACTTCAGCACAACGCGAAACAAGCACACCTAATTCAGTCTGAGCATGTGTAAGATTTTAATATGCTCCCTGGGAGCCTTCTGCCAGTTGGCAAAGCCTGTTGATTATAACGAAAGAGAAATTTCACGCAACCTTATTTTAAGGGTGCCATCCTACGCCAGCGCGTGTCAACTCAAATGAAAATGTTACCGGGCAGAAATGCCGCAACACACGCCCTATGATATAATAATCCCTCCGAAATTTTGACATAAAAGGTGGTAACTATACAGGTGTCATTCCGACCGGAGAGAGAAATCTTTCTTAATTTACATTATTTCTCCTCGCTCCGCTCGTCGAAATGACAAAGACCTATGCAGTTACTTTTACTGTTACGCTTCCAACTCGCTTTATGAAAATTGCTGTCATCTCTGATATTCATGGTAATTTGCCTGCTTTGAAAAAGGTTACCAAACACCTCGAAGCCTGGCAGCCAGATAAGGTCGTCGTCAATGGCGATATTGTTAATCGCGGACCGTGTTCGTTAGACTGCCTACGCTTTATCCAGGCCAAAAAAGAACAGGAAAACTGGCATGTCTTGCGCGGCAATCATGAGGATTTCATTTTGGCCTGCGGACAATCAGATTTCCCTAAAAGCGGCCCCCAATTCGAAATCGTGCGCTTTGCCCATTGGTCATACCGGCAGATCAATGAGGATGTCTCCTTTCTAGCTAATTTGCCAAACCAGTTCAATTGGACAGCGGCGGATGGCAGTGAATTTCGGGTCACACATGCTTCTATGAAAGGGAATCGTGACGGCTTGTATCACAATGCTGATGAAAAAACATTACGCCAACAAATCGCGCCGCCACCGGCGGTGTTTGTCACCGGACACACTCACCGTCCGTTTATCCGCCAGGTTGACAAGACGCTGGTCGTCAATGCCGGGTCGGTGGGCACGCCGTTTGATAAGGATGACCGCCCCAGTTATGGGCAGTTTACCTGGGATAAAATGGATGGCTGGCGGGCCGAAATTGTACGTGTATCCTATGACCATGCTTTGATTGAGCAAGATTTTATTGACTCGGGTTTTTTGACTGAAGCCGGTCCGTTGGCTCAACTGATGCTGGTGGAACTGCGTAAAGCGCGCGGCCTCATCTACCGCTGGGGATCGATGTATGAAAAGGCGATTTTGGCGGGGGAGATTAACATTGAAGAGAGTGTTCGGGAGATATTGGCGACTGATGATAACCGCCCTTTTTTGGGGCCGCCAGGTTGGGTTCTTGAGTAAACTAATATCATGACTGCACGAATTCTTTATGATTCTCACATGCATACGCCGCTGTGCAAACATGCTGTGGGTGAGCCTGAAGCGTATGCCGTCACCGCCGAACAGCGCGGCTTAAAAGGTATCATTATCACCGACCACAACCCCGGCCTGGATGGATGGTCATCACAGGTACGCATGTCGTTGGCGCAGTTTGACAGGTATCTGGTCCTGGTGGCCAGGGCGCGGGAGGTGTGGAACGGCCGTATTGACATCTGCCTCGGTTTGGAAAGCGATTATTTCCCCGGCATGGAACCCTTCCTGGAAAAACTACACGCCCGCGCCGACTTTCACCACATCCTCGGCTCAGTCCATCCTCAACTGCCCTACTATCGAGCGTTGTACGATAACGGCAGCGTTCACGCTTATTATCAATCCTACTTCCACAATTTGGCCCAGGCCACCGAAACATCTCTGTTTGATACCATCTCTCACCCTGACCTGGTGAAAAATGTTTATCCGCGCAAATGGCGCGTCGCCACCGTGTGGGACGACATTCAGCGCTGCCTGGATCGGATCGCCCGCACTGGGGTAGCCATGGAATTGAATACGTCTGGGCTTAACAAGAGAATCAAGGAGATGAACCCCGGTCCGCAAATGTTGGCCGCGATGCACGAAAGAGGCATTCCGGTGACGCTGGGTTCTGATGCCCATGAGCCAGACCGCGTGGCCGCCGATTTTGAAAGGGCTTTGGATCTATTGGCCGAGGCGGGGTATACGGCCGTTTCCCACTATCTAAACCGCCAACGACATGAAGTAGGTATTTCTGAAGCCAAACTTAGCTTGCGTCCTGCGGCTGGGTGAACTGCTCCACCAAATCCAACACAACTTCCTTCAAGTCCCCGCGATTAGGCAAAGAACCCATCATGCCATACATAGCCGCCGACCGCTCCGGCAGGCCAGAGCCACTCACGCCAACCAGCGAGGACGCTCTCCCCATCAGTTTACTTACCCATCGTTCAGGGAGTTTCCGAGTTGCCAGCCGGGCCGCAGCCAGCAGCAACTTGTTACCGGTCTTACGCAGACCGGGCTTGCCCGCCATACGAACCGATGCCGCTAAATCCCGCAAAAAGGTCTCGACGTTGCCGATATGGGCGAAATGCACCGTCATGTGCAGACTCGGCGGATAATGCTGGCGATCTAACTGCCAGCCGCGCGCGCTCATTTCATCCCCCACTTCGTAAATGTCCAGGGATTCCGACCCGATAGCCATCAAGCTCATCTGGGGATCACCCAGAACGTAGATACCTGGAATGGCCCGGATACCTTCATTAACGGCCGTCACCGCCTGCATCACCTGTTTGGCAATGGCTAGATAACCGGCCTCGCCCAGGTAATTCATGACCGCCCAGGCCGCCGCAATCGCGCCACCCGGTCGTGTGCCGCCCATCGTGGGCGAGGCATAAATACCGCCTGGCCAATCGGTGTAGGCAAAAAGTTGATGGCGGCGCAGGGCATTATTGCGGTAAAGAATGACCGAAGCGCCTTTGGCCGCATAGCCATATTTGTGCAAATCGGCCGATATCGATGTCACGCCAGACACGCTAAAATCAAAATCGGGAACAGCGTAACCCAATTTTCGCACAAATGGCAGCATGAACCCGCCCACGCATGCATCTGTATGGCACAAAATGCCGTTCTCCTGGGCAACGGCCGCTAACTCAGCAATGGGATCAATGACGCCATGCGGATAGGCGGGAGCGGAACCGACGATGAGGATGGTAGCGGCCGTTACCGCCGCCCGAACTGCGGCCACATCCGCACGAAAATCCTCGCCCACCGGCGTGCGCACCGGTTTAACGCCAAAATAATGGGCCGCCTTTTCAAAAGCAGGGTGAGCCGTGATCGGCAAAATCATCTCCGGCTGCTTGACCGCCGGTTTATTGACTTTGGCCCATTCCCGCGCCGTCAACACAGCCATCAAAATACTCTCAGTGCCGCCAGAACTCATATTGCCAACAACATACCCATCACCGCCCAACAAAGAGGCGCTCATGCCAACAACCTCTGTCTCGCAGCGGCGCAGACTGGGAAAAGCAGTCGGGTTCAGCATGTTTTCAGAAAAGAACATCGCATACGCCTCTTTGATCACCGCCAGCGCTTCCTGACCAGCCGAAAATACCAGGCTGAACACTTTCCCTTCCTGCCACCGGAGATCATGCTGCCGCCAGGCTTGCATTTGAGCCAGGACTTCTTCCTTTGTTTTACCGTTTTTCGGCAGGGGGATTGTCATGAAACCTCGGGGGGATATGGAGTAGATGGGCAGTCTTCCCCTAGCTCCCTACTCCATATCCTTAAGCGTCACTGGGTCTTGCTGCGGTTTGCAAACGCCGCAGTAAACGGCCCCGGCGACAACAATTGCCTTGTATTCGCCTGTGGTGGTGCGGTAGGTATGAATGATATACGGCATTTCCTGGACATGGGTTTTACATACAGCCCGCCCACAAAAACGACAGGCCGCATGGGCGGGACGTTCACAATGCCAGCATTCCATGAGATTGCTCCATCTAGTACCATAACTTTCTAAAAATGTAGGGCGATTTTGTAAATCGCCAGCCTGGGCGAATTGCAAATTCACCCTACAAAATCATAAAGTTGAGGTACTAGGATCGAGAATTAAATAACTTGCGCAAGACTGGAGGCTAGTACAGCTTGGCGCAAGTCCTTATGCAATTTTGTTGGATGATTTTGCAAATCGTCCACGAGCGATTTACAAAATCGCCCAATGAATAACGTCCATCAACGTGTGCTAGAGATTAGTCCAGTCTCTAGTCCCAGTTGCGTAAGTTATTTAATGCCCATTCCTTTCAAAAGGTTAAAAGATTACTCGATAAACTCCAGGTCTTTTCCAGAAAAGAGATCAGCGGCCAGCAAGAATAAAATGGTGGCATACAGCAACAAAACGGCCGGCGCCAGAGCCTGGCTGGCGTTAAAAGAGCCGTTAATAACAGCATCAGAAATGGCGCTGAAAGGCCATGCCAACCAGCTATAAATCTGGCTCAATATACCTGCTTCCCGACCGCTAACCCACTGGCGAATGGTGTTCATCCAGTCGCCAACAGCATACCAGCCAAACCGGTTTATCGTTTGGCTAATACGGCCGAGGCGGTCAGCTATCCAACCACTCAAGGAGCTATCAGCGCTTTTGCCTAACAAGAGCAGACCTAACAACCCAAACAGGTAGACGCGGGACCAGCCAGCGGCAACAAAATCAGTAGCGTGCATGGCCAGAACGGCCGTTAACACATTCACCGCTATCCACAACGGGGGAATTTCTACCAGACGCCCCCACAGCAAACCCGGTCCACGAAACAGCGCCAGGAGAGCCACCAATAATTGCAAGAGCGTGGCCGTAATGGTGGAACTGAGGAAAACGGCCGTTAAATACTCCACCCGGCTCGGAAATCGAACCACCACCGGGAAATGCACCGCTTGATTCGCCCGCGCCGCAATCGAAAGCGTTACCAAAAACGACACAGCCACTCCAAACGCCCCAACGATCAAGATATAATTCTCAATGTGCGGCGTCCCTTGCGAGGGCGTAAAAAACACATTCCAATATATCAGCGCTAGAATAAGATAAATCAGCCCCGTCAAAGACAAAAACAAACTTCGTACAAAATAGCCCGTCAAAGTCAGGATACGCCGCATCTAATTAACCGCCTTCGCATAAACTTCCGCCAACGTGGCCCGCGCCTGACGCACTTCCACAATGTCGTAATTCGCATACAGCAGCATCGTCATCACCTGGCGGCGCAGCTGCATCGCCTCATTCCGCAAAACCAGCAACTCGCCTTCAACTTCAATTTCCGGATGCAGGGAACATAACTGTGCCCGCAGCGGTTCCAAATCTTTATCAGAACGAATTGCCGTATGCGCCTGCACCGCCAGCGCCTCCTCCATACTCCTTTCAAAATGAACCCGCCCCCGGTTTAGAACCACGATGTGCGTACAAACTTTGGTAACTTCTGGCAATTGGTGTGAACTCATCACAATCGTTTTGCCAGCCGCGTGCAACTGCTGAACGATCTGATTAATATCATCTTGTCCTTCCGGGTCTAACCCGTTAGATGGTTCATCCAGTAAAATAAGGGGCGGATCGCCAATCAGCGCCTGAGCCAACCCCAGACGCTGACGCATCCCTTTCGAGCAGTTGCGAATAGGCTTGTCTGCCGCGTCTTGCAAGCCCACCTGGCGCAAACTTTCCATCACCACACGCGGCGTGTCCCGCTTGGGAATGTTGCTAACGCCGGCTATTAACGCCAAATATTGATGAACACGTAGATGATTGGGAAACAACAACCGCTCCGGTTTTAGGCCAATCAGCGGCCAATCAGGCGTCATGGGCCGAATATAGCCCGCATCTTGATGTATCAAGCCGGCTATCAATTTAAGCAGTGTCGTTTTTCCAGCGCCATTTGGTCCCAGCAGCCCCAGCACCTCGCCCCGGGGAATCCTGAGAGTAACCCGATCCAACGCTGTTAAGGAGTAATACCGCTTGGTTAAATTGTTGATTTCGATCACGCACAGGCCTTCATATGGTAGAATTTTCTATCTGGCTATCGCCAACGTCGAATAGTTTACCACAGCCCCCCCGGTCGGCAACGACTATCAGACTTCACGATTTAGGATTTCCATTTATAATCCACAGGGATGGAATACAACCCTGAGTGACCTGCCCGCCATCAATAGATAAGCATCTGACAAGCATTTTTTATACCAGGAGAACGGCCGTTGTGAAAAATCTAAGCCGCCCCCGGCGCATTATCCGTAAACTCATTCTCGTTAATATCATCTTGATCGCCGCCAGTCTGGTCTGGTATCGCGTCGCGCCAGCCGACAGCGGCGTCGCCGTCGCTATTGCTAAAAGCAAGCAAATGCTGGCTATGAATTTGATGGCTGAGATGCCCTTTGATAGCAACGTTTTGCAAACAATTACCCAGACTAACCCGGACATGGCCGCGATTTTGGCTGGTAGAGAGATTCAGTTTGTCAACGCCGTGCCTTTGAGCCTGGGTGAAGCCCGCCCCTGGCAAGATGCCGGCTGCGGTCAAGATACATGCGCCCACTTGACTTATTACAATTACAGCGAAGGCGGTACTATCAACAGCATTGTAAATTTACAAACCAGGCAGGTTGTCGGCGGCTGGCTGGATGCGGCGGCGCGGCCCAGCGGCAGCGCCTACATCATGGACAAGGCCGTCGCCATTGCCGCCGGCGATGCTGAGGTCCACTCTGTTCTCGGCGATATTGGCGCGGTTGATCCGGCCATGGTTCCTATGTCCGGCTGGTTGGCCGATGATGCCTGCCGCGATGATTGGTGCGTAGATTTGAGCTTTCATGACCCGGCGGGAAGCGGCCGTATCGTCCACGTTTTTGTCAACATGGAGCAAAATAAAGTTGCCCGCGTTTTCTATACGCGAGGACGTCCAGACCGGAGCCTGGCCGCTGCGTTGCCCCCACAGCAACCATACAGCAATGGCTGCCTTGAACAATATGACTGGAACGTCTGCTGGGAAATGACCGCCAATGATGGCGTCAACTTCCGCGACGCCGCTTTCCAGGGCATGCCCATTTTCTCCAGCGTAAAAATCGGCCAGATCGAAGCGTGGTATCCAAGCTGGCCCGGCGGTTATCGGGATGAAGTTGGGTTTGCCGCCTCTGTCCCGCCTTTTGGCGGAACCCAAATCAACGACCTGGGAGACAGCGTAGAAGTGCGCCAACTTTTTACGGAATTCACCCACTGGCCCAACTGCATTTGTTGTTACCGCTATGAGGAAGTCGTTCGCTTTTATGCCGACGGCCGTTTTGACCTGCGGTTTGTTTCTCATGGCCCCGGCTGTGATGATCTTTCCGTGTACCGTCCCTTCTGGCGGATTGACTTAGACTTGAATGGCCCGGAAAATGACAATGTTTGGGTATGGCAGGAAAACCAGTGGGTGGAAGCTGTCTCCGAGCAAGAAATCTTCCCTTTTGTAGATGATCTATCGCCCGATGGCGAGAAAGTAGCGACTTTTGATGGTGAGCTAAGTTACCGGTGGCAGATGCAGCGTACTGACCCGCTGGGATTGGATGAAAGTCGTTTCTTCATCTTGCAAAAGAAGGAAGGTGAAGGTGACGGCCCAATTATTACCGGCCCAGGCGATACGTTTCAGCCGCCGCGCCAGTGGGTAGATGGTGATCCGGTTTCCGGCGGTAATGTCGTGTTTTGGTATGTGCCTTTGCTAAAATCGAAGAAGGGCGGCCCCTGGTGGTGCGCGCCTGATCCGGAGCCAGCGTTCACGCCGTGTGAAGCTATCTTGCGTATTGAACCAGGCGGCGAGCTGCGCCAACCAACGGTCGAGGAGATAGCCACAGTAGAAGCGCAAGTGACACCAACGGTTCCGCCAGAAGCAACGGCCGTTCCCGCCCCCACTGCCACACCGCGCCCCATTCAGGGAGAAGGCGCAAAAGACATCCTGTTGAATTAAGGCTGCAGCTCATGCCATTTGATCGGCAGTATGGGGGAACAACACAAAGTCGGTCCAGATTTGTCAGCGATTGGCGCGATTGCCGGCGGACGTGTCCCCGATATATCGGCTGAGGAATATTTACGCCAATCTATTCTCGATCCCAATGCGTTTATCGTGGAGGATTGTCCGAACGGCCCTTGTATCGCTAACATCATGCCGCGCGATTACACGACCCGGTTGAGCCAGGAACAAGTAGATAGTATGGTTGCCTATTTGTTGACGTTGACTGAGGCAGATACGGGACGGGCGATTATTGGTGAGGACAGCGATCCGGCCCCAAAGGCGTTCCCGGCGCCGAAGATGATAAGTGAGAGGACGGAAAAGAAAACGGCCGTTCTCGCCGTTCAGGTCCTTCTGCTAACATTAGTCTTCTTACTCAGCCTGTTCCGGCTGCTCAAGCCCTCAGACCCAGACATATCGAACCACAATTAAGCCAGCCATATAAACAAAAAGCCAGACTGATTAAGTCTGGCTTCGGCTACCATTACGTTATGGACTTCATCAAGGTTGGTGAATTAACTGCTCTAACTTACGATTAATCACGGGGTCCAGAGCTGCCGCCCGGGCAGAAGCCCTCATACGGCGTAATACTTCACGCAAGTTTTCAATCTGCCGCGCTACCAATACTGGATTAGGTTTTACGTGGACCGATGACATCATATTATTGGATTTTACTTCATTCATCCTATCACCTACCTGCCTTTGCTAACTTTATATTAGCCTGACACACTTACGATCCGCGTTACAATATAGCCCTATAGTACTATTCACCTTGAAAACACGCTGTAGTATTTGTTGCCGCGCACCTGTAAATCAGCTTACATCGAAAAAGCATTATGTCTTTTTCCAGACTTCACTGGGAAAAAATTGTCCGTTATCAATGCTCAATCTTCACATTGCGCCAGGCGATGGGCTTGTTCCAGGGATCGGGTTGGATATCGCCCCCTTCCCCGTTGGCAGTCCGTTTGGCTCGTTTACCTCCTCCCTGTAAAACTTCCAATGCTGCCAGAGCCAGCCAATCACTCTCACTCATGTTGACCTGAAACTGCCAGTCAGCAAAATACTCGTCCAAATAATTGGTGCTGGTGTTGCCGCTCAGATAGGTTGGCTCCTGTAAAATTGCCAATAGATAAGGGATATTGGTCGTTACGCCCAAAACGATTGTGTCGCGCAGCGCCCGAACCATCTTGGCTACAGCCTCCGGCCGTGTGTGTCCCCAAGTGATGATTTTCGCCAGCATGGGATCGTAGTAAGGCGTAACTTGTAGGCCCGATCCGATGCCGTCATCCACGCGCACGCCAGGGCCGGATGGCGGCTGGTAGTAGCTAATTTCACCTATGGAAGGTAAAAATTGATTAGCCGGGTCTTCGGCATAAATGCGGCATTCGAGGGCATGGCCGCGCTGCCGGATGCTTTCCTGAGTAAACGGCAGTGGCTCGCCAGTGGAGATGCGAATCTGCCAGACGGCCAAATCTATCCCCGTAACCAGTTCTGTGATAGGATGCTCTACCTGCAGGCGGGTATTCATTTCCAGAAAGTAGAAATTTCCGGCCCCATCCACAATAAATTCCACCGTCCCTGCATTCACATAATTTACTGCGCGCGCCAGGGAAACGGCCGCTTCCGTCATCCGCTGCCTTAAATCATCATCTTGAATAATGGGCGCCGGACTTTCCTCAATAATCTTCTGGTGGCGGCGCTGTATAGAGCATTCACGTCCAAACAAATGCAAAACATGGCCGTGCCGATCCGCCAACACCTGGATTTCTACGTGGTGAATCGCAGTAAAATACTTTTCCAGAATGATATGATCATCGCCAAAAGAGGAACGTGCTTCCCGGCGCGCCGCCTGCAGCGCGCCATCCAACTCGGCTCCCGACCAGACCACGCGCATCCCTTTACCGCCGCCTCCGGCGCTGGCTTTGATAAGAACCGGATAACCAATCTCCTCGGCCGCAGTCATTAATTCCACATTGTTCTTGCCGGCGCCATCCAGCCCAGGAACAACGGGAACGCCGGCCACCTGGGCCAGCTCCCGCGCCGATGCTTTGCTGCCCATCAACCGCATTGCTTCCGGGCCAGGGCCGATGAAAACAAATCCATGCGCAGCGCACGCCTGGGCAAAGTTGGCGTTTTCGCTCAAAAAGCCGTAACCGGGATGGATGGCGTCCACGCCGCTGGCATGAGCAATCTGGAAAATCGCTTCCTGGTTCAGGTAAGAGTCGGCCGCCGTCATCCCTGGCAGCGGGTAGCTCTCATCGGCTAGGCGCGTCCAGGGTGCGCCCTGATCAGCTTCGGAGTAGATGACAACGGCCCGCACGCCTAATTCGCGGCAGGCCAATAAGATGCGGCGGGCGATTTCGCCCCGGTTAACGATGAGGATTTTGTTGAACATCAGCGGTCTGTGCCATGATTTCCAGTTTGTAACGTAATGTTACCTCAACATCCGGCAAGAGAGCAATTTCTTTAAGAGTCAACCAGCCGGGCGCGTTGGCGGCCATGCGCCAGGTGTCCCGCCCCAAGATGGCGCTGATGGAATACGCTACTTTTACCGCTGCTTTGCCACAATTGAATCGCTATTTAGCCAGAGTGATTGGCAACAGAACCCAAAATAGCCCGATGTGCCGGCACTTGTTCTAAATACATCTGCCGCGCCCCCTCATCAAGAATCCTCTCGCTCCGCTTATGCAGCAAAGCGCGCGCTTTTTCCCACAAATGATCCACCCTACAATCCCCCGCCCCCTGCCACACCACGCCCAACAGCCAATACAGTTTCACATCCGCTCTTTCAGCCAATGCCGGCGTCTCTTGCCAGCTTTGCTATAATTTCTCAGCATGAGCAGCGGCCGTTGCCAGCATCTCTTGTTGATACGTCACATACGCCAACCCCGCCAAAGAGGTCATGGCTCGTTCTGTTTGCCCCGCCCCCTGCCACAAATCATACGCTTTTTGAAATTTCTGCTCGGCCTGCGCCCAATCCGTCTGGTTGAGTAAAACATCGCCCCAATGATACAAAACGGGCGCATAAAAGACTTGGGGGAGGGAATTAACGCGACATCAATTTTGAACTAAACTTCCGAAGAATCACAACAAACTTGGAAGTAACAAAAAAAGATGTCGTGTTTGATAGATACTATACGTGAAATCGGCCCGGAATGGCAAACCATGTTTGATGAGTTAGAAAAGGCCACAACCTTGTCCCTGCTGATAATAGCCGCCTGGCAACTAGCGCGTGTTTTGGCCGTCAGAATGGTGGAAGAAACTCTGGCGAGAAGGGCGCAAGCAAAAACAGAGTGGAGACCATGCCCCAAATGCGGAAAACGCTTGCAAAGCAAGGGGCTTGCGCCGCGCCAGATAAAGAGCCCCATTGGGGACATTAAATGGCAACGTCGCTTGGGACGTTGCCCTAACAAGTGCATCATTGGACAGGTTGCGCCATTCGATAGGGAACTGGGATTAGTTTCTAATCAAAAGAGCGACACCGGTTTGCGGCAAGCCGCCTGTCTGGTCGCCATTTTTGTGCCATTTGAAACAGCCTCGATATTATTGAAGCAACTGGCAGGCATAGATATTAGCGGTCAAACGATTTGGGAATGGGTGCAAACAGTGGGACAACGAATGATGAAGAGCCTGGAGGCAGAACTTGAGCGCTTGGCCACGGGAGAATTGCCAGAGGTAGAAACCATGAGCGCCGAAGTAGCAGCACAGGTTCTCTTAACGGGAGCGGATGGCGTGATGGTTCCTTTTCGTCCCCAAATGGGAACAGCGGCGGGAAAAACAAGGTGGCGGGAAGTAAAAGTAGCTGTTTTTGCTCGTCTGGGTACAGTTTGCACCCGTGCGGGCCAGAAAACCCCTCGTTTGCATCATCACCGAGTCGCAGCCGTATTGGGTGATATTGATGATCTATCAGAACGTATGTGGTTGGAAGGACTCAAACAGGGCGTGAAGGAAACGTCCCCGGTGGTGTGGTTAAGCGATGGCGCACGCGGTCTTTGGCGATTGTTTGATGAACGTTTCCAACCCTATGCTACCGGGGTGCTGGATTTCTACCATGCGGCTCAAAATATATGGTCTGGCGTAAAAGTTTGGCTGGATGGACGTACCACACACTGCCGGGACTGGTTTGCTGATGCGCGTCACCGCTTACGTCATGGGCAAGCTGACAATGTTCTGAAGGAGGTCAAGGCGGCTGCGGCTTCACCTGGTTTGCCTGATTCGGCAGTGAAAGCTTTGACAAAGCTGTACAATTATTTAGAAAAACATGGTTCTTTGGGAATTCAAGGGGTACACCCATATATGGTGATAAGGTAAAATGGATGTTTTTACAAACGGAGTAAGAACAATGCCCATAGCTACACCGGCCACAATCAGTTTTCCCTTGGATATTCCTCAAGTTGATGTGCTTGCCACCAAGCAAACACGGGATGGTAAATTCATCATTACGGTTGAAAGTCGCCGCGAAACAACCCAATGCGGCATATGCAAAAAAGA
>JAJRYT010000076.1 GCA_024275635.1 Chloroflexota bacterium
AAGCAGGAAAATGCAATTGACAAACAATATCGGCTGATTCATGGTGAAATGCGTTCGTTGTTTCATCTGCTTGGTGTTGTTGTTTGAATGAAAAATTTTTTTATCGACAACTTTCTGTCGATGTGGGCGCGTAAGCGCCTAGGATAAAATGAACAAACGAAATATTTCTACAAAGTTTTTACTTATAACCGCCAGTTTATTACTTGCGGTGGCTCTGTTAATGCCATTGTTGGTTACCGTACCAACGGCATCGCAGACAACCGGAACGCCGACCGCATCACAATCCATAAGCTTGGTGAATTGGGGCAGCCGCCCCAAACCGAACGGTTATGGCGGCCATCTCAAAGACGTAAACAGGGGCAGCCTCCCCTTGCCGCCCCCGCCCAATATTCGTGGGTTCGATGTTAATTGGGGCAGCTAAACCTAAACTGGCGCCTCCGCCTGGCGGTAAACCAATCGTGAACCGTCAGGCAGCGGAGAAATCTCAAAAAGAGAAAACTCTGCGCTCTTTACGTCTCTGCGGTTAGATTGTTTGTTGCGGCTTTGCTGCAATATGTATTACGTAAGGTCTTTCTGGAAATGTAGTAAGTAGTACACAATATACCCTGTCAACCCCGCCAATTCCTGAAGAACCTAAATCTTTATCAATCAGCCAGGAACAGTAGTATGAATATGTACCAAATGTTAAAAACGAGGAGTGTAAACTGGGGTGGTTTAGACGATAGTAAACGCTGTCTCCATTGAGGTAGATAGGCTATATTGGTGATTGAGCTATTGGAACACCTTCAGTAAAATAAAAACAGGGCGGCTCTAAACTGCCCTGTTTTTTTCTGGTTCTGGTTTTTCTGCGGTTTTAGGTTTTTGCGTTACTGACGTTATATGAGAACCTCTTTTCGCCCAAACTTCGAGACAATTTGCAATTTTTATGCTGAAATAGGTTTTTTTATAGCAGGAGGAATCTATTATGCCACGACGAGCCTGGAACTACATAGGGTTTGTCTTTATCACCGGGACATTATTATCTGTATGGGCAACTATGACCGTCACATTGGCAGATTTATCAGCGCAATGGTACATTTTGGCGACCTTAGCTGTTGCCGCTACCCTGGCCCAACTTTTTAAGGTAGAAGCGCCTGATCATCAACTTTATCATACCACTCTGCTTTTCCTCTTTGCCGGGGTGATCCTACTACATCCATTTCTTTTCGCATTTCTGGTACTCATCCCCCACCTGATTGAATGGACGCGTGAACGAATCATTGATAGCCCCCATTTACGGGATTGGTATTTACAACCGTTTAACATTTTTGTTCATGTCATTGCCGGCATCACAGCACGCGGGGTCTATTTGGGTCTGGATAGCACCTTTTCTAACCTGGGCAATATCGCTCTTCCCCTTGCAGCCGTGGCCTCGGCATCCGTTTATGTGATCCTTAACCATCTTTTGGTCGGGTTGGCAATTGGCTTTGCGCGAGGTATTTCTTTGCGTGAATCAGGTATTTTGGAACCAAGCAATTTGATTACCGATCTGGTTACTTTGTTAATGGGGTATGCAGTGGCGGCCCTTTGGCAAATCAATTTCTGGCTTGTGTGGATTGCTGTATCGCCTCTGGTTTTAATATATCGCGCGTTCTCTATCCCAACTCTGGAACGTCAGGCTCAGGTAGATTCTAAAACTGAGGTGTGGAATGCAGGATATTTCAATAAGGCCATACATGATGAATTAACACGCGCCCAAGAGCTTGACCGCCCGCTTTCTCTGGTTATGGCGGACTTAGATTTGCTACGTGATATTAACAATACATATGGTCACCTGGCCGGAGATGTTGTCTTGCAAGGAGTCGCCCAGATATTGCGGGAGTCGGCACAAATGTATGACATTGTGGCCCGTTTTGGCGGCGAAGAATTTGCCATTTTGATGCCGGAAACGATGCCGCAACAAGCGTGGGAACGAATCGAAGTCATGCGTAAAGCCATAGAATCGGCCGAATTTGTGGCCGACGCGAATGGGACCCCAATTAAGGCAACGATGAGTTTTGGGATTGCGGCCAGACAAGGTAATGAGCAAACGACGACTGAGTTTATTCATTGCGCCGATGTCGCGCTGTACCAAGCTAAGGACAACGGCCGTAACCGTTCTTATGTCTACCATTACCAACGCGACCGCCATTTAAGAATTCCCAACTCGGCAGCCATGCCCAATAAAACAGAACTGAATGGCAATCATAAGGGCCCCCCACTTAACCCTGTTGCAACCGATGAGCATCCGGTAAATCAACCTGTTTCGCCAAAGCCGCCGGCCAGTCGGCCCAAGCCGTTTTTAGATATAGGTCAGCTAACCAATATCTACATTGGCGGAGTCGCTTTAATCGCTGTAATCTTAGCCATCGCCCTGGTGCGCTTCGAACCAAATTTAGACTGGATCGGTTTGGGCGCCTTTGTTGCTCTGGCGCTTCTGGTCGAAGCGTTGTCCATTGAAATCTACTTAAAAGACACAACGGTTTCCACCTCTGCCGCGCCGTATATCGCCAGTATCCTATTATTTGGCCCTGTTGCGGCATTGTTCACTGCCCCCCTCATAGCTTTTGTCGTCTTCATCAAACGAGGTTCTCCCCTCAAACGCGTAATTTTCAATGCCAGCAACCATGCTATAAGCGGGTTGATTTGCGCCGGGTTAATTATGTTGATTCCCGACTCTTTAACATCTTTACCCACCACCATTCAAATTTTAGTCAGCCTGGCGACAGCTTGGTTCATTTATATAATTACTACTGGCCTGTTGGCGGGGGCCGTAAGCCTGGACAGCAACCAATCATTTTATCCAATTTGGAAAGAACGTTTCCGGTGGTTATCTCCTTATTATCTGGCCCTGGGATTTGTGGGATATGCCCTGATTTTTAGCTACAATTCGGCCAGATTCCTGGGTATTTTAGTTGTTCTGGTTCCCCTACTGATGCTGCGTTTCAGCCAGAAACAATACATAGACCATACGGAGGGATTGGTCAAACAACTGCGTGCCAATAATAGGGAACTGCGAAATCAGGCTGAAGAAATTACATTGTTAAACGAAGAATTACTGCTTACCCTGGCCCGTTCTATTGATTTGCGCGATCCGTATGTAATGGAACATTCCAAGAATGTTGCCCGGTACGCTGTTTTTACAGCGCAAGAATTAGGCTTACCGCCAGAGCGATTGGAACACATTCGTAAAGCTGGGCTGCTGCATGATATTGGCAAATTAGGCATCCCTGAAGTTATTTTGTTTAAGCCGTCTAAGTTGGATAATGAAGAGTACGAGATGGTTAAAGCGCATGTTACGATTGGCGCTGACCTGATCTATGGGTGTCATTCTTTGCGTATGCTTATTCCCTTTGTGAAACATCATCATGAACGTTTTGATGGGCGAGGGTATCCAAACGGGCTGGCGGCACAAGCTATTCCGTTGGAAGCGCGTATTTTATGTCTGGCGGATGCGGTCGAGGCGATGGCTTCTGATCGGCCGTACAAAATGGCGCTAGATCCGGATACGATATTGAGCGAGATTAATCGTTGTGCCGGCACGCAGTTTGATCCTGACGTAGTGGATGCGTTTTGCCGGGTTATAGAGAAACATGGGGATTCGGTCATTATTAATTCAGCCCGAGATGTGCAAGCTCGGGGATATTCTATTGTGGGAGAATCAGGACAATGGCCTTAATTTGTCCGGGTTTGCTTCTCTGATAAGCGCCCGCGCCAGAACGAGTGTGGGATCAATGATTACCAGATCCCCTATCCATTTTTCGGGAAGGGCCAGGGGAATTTCCGTACATCCCAGGATGATGGCTTCGGCGCCTTTTTGCTGTAAATCATTGACGCCTTGCAGTAATGCGTCTCGGGCGCGAACGGCGTTTTTGCCCACTGTTTTAATGCCGTATTGGGGATCGTAAATGGCGGGATGGATGAGTTCAGTTTGAAGATGTAAGTCAGGTATGACGGCCGCATATCCCGCTGCTTTCAATAAATGAGGATAAATACCAGCCTGGTACGTTCCAGTTGTAGATAGAATGCCAATTCGCTGCCTATCAGGATGCTGTTGACGGATATAGCTGACAGTTTCGGCAAGCATGTTCAGAAAGCGAATTCGACTACCGACCGCCCCTAATTTTTCTAACACGCAGTTAAAAATAGGGGCGGCGTGGGCGGTGTTACAGGGAATGGCAGCGATGTCAGCGCCGGCGCGTTCCAACTGTTGTAATTGATTGAAAATGGCATGGGCGGGGTTAACGGCCGTTGCACCCAATAAAAATCGCGTGCGATCCGGCAGTTGGTTCGGCTGGGATAAGCTAATTACCGTCAAATGATCCTGGTCCCGTTCCGAAATCGTCTGATCCAGAATCTTGCCCAACAAATCCAGCCCGGCAAATGGCCCGGCCCCGCCAACGACGCCAATTATTTTTTCCATAATTGAGGATTGAGGATTGATGATTGGGAACGTCAATTATCAATCCTGAAAATTTAGTGACTATACAGACATCCGATTTCTCGCTGTCGAGTACACCCGCATCATGGCTAACAAGAAATCGGATGTCTTGTCGAGAGGCTGTATAGTTTGAAAATTTACACCCAGAACGCTTTCTCTAAATCTGTGAACTCTTCCGCCGGGCCATTAAACTTATTCCGCCCTAACTCCAGCACATAAACGTAATCAGCGATCTTTAACGCCTGCCGAATTTCCTGGTCTACCAGAATGATAGTCTTCTTTTCCTTATCACGCAGGTCAACCAGCATTCTGTACACCTCTTCACTGAGCAGTTTGGCCAAACCGGCCGTTGGCTCATCCACCAACACAACTTTGGGGTCGGTCATCAAAGTACGGCCTAACTCGACCATCCGCTGCTGCCCCCCGGAAAGCTCCCCGGCCATCTGTCGCCTTTTTTCTTTAAGAATAGGAAAACGTTCGTAATTTTCTTCAATTCGTTGTCGCATCCGCGCCCTGTCTTTGCGGAAAGTGTAAGCGCCCATCATCAGGTTTTCTTCAACCGACATGAACTTAAAGATGCCGGTATGCTGGGGAATATAAGCCAATCCCAGATCAATGAGTTGATGAGTCGGCGTACCGACGACGTCTTGCCCATCAATGATAACTTTGCCTTTTTGCGGCGTCAGGAAGCCATAAATTGCTTTGAGTAAAGTGGATTTGCCCACGCCGTTAGCGCCCAGCACGGTGGTTATTTTGCCCCGCTCCGCATCCAGGTTTACGCCTTGCAAGATATGAAGGTCTGCGTAATAACCGGCGTACAGGTCTTGCACTTGCAGCATCATGTTTTCCATGTTACGGCCGTTTCCATTCCCATCCGTCTTCACATCCAACTCACTCATCTTCATCCTCTCCCAGATACGCTTCAATCACCGCCGGATCATTGCGCACCTCATCCGGCGACCCATCTGCTATCAACGAACCGAAATTCAGCACCAACAGCCGCTTACTCACCGCAAAAATGGCGCTCATATCATGGCTGATCAACAACACCGCCTTGCCATCCTCATACACCTTGTTGATGTACTCATAAATTGTCTCTTGCAGCTTAGGGTGTACCCCGGCAAACGGTTCATCCAAAATGATAAAGTCCGGGTCCAGCATCAACAGCCGCCCCAGCTCCAATAACTTTTGCTGACCGCCGGAAAGGCTACGGCCGTATTCGCCAATCAAATGCTCTACCGTCAAAAACTCGAGAATCTCATACGCCTTATCTTCTATCTCATTCCGGTTAGCCGCCGGGTTTAAGGCCAACGCCGGAACCAGCATATTTTCCAACACCGTCATCCGTCGGAACGCCCGCGTTACCTGAAAAGTACGGCCGATCCCCCGCCGAGCCACCTGATACGGCGGCAAGCCGTCAATCCGTTCCCCATTCAAAAAAATCGCCCCCCCCGTAGGCGCATACACCCCGTCAATCAAATTTGTCAGCGTCGTTTTGCCCGCGCCGTTTGGTCCAATCAACCCCACAATGGACGGCGCGGTAATCGTCGCCGTGACAAAATTAACCGCCTGCAAGCCGCCAAAACTCTTGCTCACACCCTGCATTTCAAGCATCTTCACCTGACCATTATTACCCATCAGACCGCCTCCGTTTTCGCCGTTTCACTGGCCTGGTTTCGCTTGGCCACCGTCGCTTGCCGCGCTGCCGCGCTGCCGCTCAACCGTTCAAACACTGGGTAAAGCAGCCCATTGCGCGCAAAACGCAGCGTCAACATCAGCAGCAAGCCAAACAACACAAATCGCCAGGTGCCAAACTGAATCCGTTCCGTCGCCGGAATGCCCACATTCACCAGCGCATTCACCGCCCAGGATGGCAGGATAATCTCCCGCAGCAACTCCAGGGAAATGTGCAGCACAAACGCGCCAATCGCCGCGCCCGCCAAAATTTCCAGGCTGCCTATGACCGCCATCGCAATCACCGTACTCATAATCAATATTTCGATATTCGTCGGCGTGATAATCGTAATCGTGTGATAAAATGTCGCCCCGGCCATACCGGCTAACATACTGGTAATTACAAATAGCATGATCTTATAGCGCACCACATCCACGCCCATCGCCGCCGCCGCCTCCTGATCTTCCCGTATGGCCCGCCAAAACATGCCAAAACGAGAATTAGCAAGTGCGTACATCAAGGCCAGACTGGCGGCAAACATAAACAGCAGCACATAATAATCGCCAAAACCGCCCACCGGGAACAACCGGGCCAGCTGTAAGCCGTTTGATCCCTCCGTGTATTGAAACTCAGTGACCAGCACAATACGGAGAATTTCTGCAAAGGCGATAGTAAAAAGCGCCAGGTACGCCCGACGCAGGGGCAAGCATAACACGCCAATGATGAGACCCACCAATCCAGCCATCACTGTCCCCGCGATGATTCCCGGCAAAGGAGCCACGCCAAAATCGCGCCCCAACAGCCCGGAGGTGTAAGCGCCGATAGCCATCAGCGCCATGTGGGCAAATGAGAATTGGCCGCCCAACCCGGCCAGCAGCGCCCAACTGGAAGCCATGATCGCCAGAAAATAGGCTTCTGTCACCACGCCAATACGGAAATCATTGCCTAAGGCAACAGGAGCCAGGATACCCAAGTAGAGTAAAGCCCCAATGGGCAGCGTCTGTCGAAATGGGAAACGAGGCGCCCAACCCACTATCAGACCGCTTACCAGCGCCAGAGCAGCGCTTTCAACCAGGACAAAAATAAGCTGCCCGGCATTAACGGGTAATTTGAGAAACAGGTTTGTCACAAAAAACAGGATCAGGCCCGCTATTGTGCCGCCGCCGGTTGCTAACCAAAGGGAGCTGCGCTGTTGACCAGCGCGCAAATACCCGACTACTGCCCCAATTAGCCCATAGCGAAACAGTGTGAAAAGCAACAATATCAGGAACAAAGCAGAGGCCGACTCGGGCACATTGGACATAAACGCGGCAGCCAGTGATTCAATCAAGGTCGAGAGCGTCACAGCCCCGTAAGCGGCCGGTATTAAGATGCTCAGAGTGGCTAACTGCCATTTTTTGTATTCGTAGTGGGGAGTTGAAGTTGTGATCGCTGTCATTTTATGTCTCCTTCCTGCCAAATAAACCGGTGGGGCGCAGCAGCAGCATTAAGGCAAAGATGACCAATCCGAATGCCGCTTTGTAGGCCAGTCCTCGGGTGGGATCGGGAAAACAGGCTGTGCCCATTGCTTCTACCAGGCCGATGATTAAGCCGCCGAACAGCGCCCCCGGCACGGACCCCAGACCGCCCAAGACGATGATGACGAAGGAACGGCCGGCCGCCTCCGCGCCAATCCAGGGAACCCAGGAGAAGATGGGAACGAGCGCTGCCCCAGACATCCCGGCCAACATGGTGCCAATGCCAAAGGCGAGTGTGTTCATGCTTAAGGGGTTGACACCGGCAACGGCCGCGGCCTGTTTGTCCATTGACACGGCTCGCAGCGCCCGCCCTATCCAGGTGCGATTGAGGAAGATCAGCAGCAGCCCAATCAAAAGCACGGAGGCCCCGGAGGCCACCAGCCGGTCGGTCACCAGCCGAACTGGGCCTAGTTCCAGGCTGCCCAGCATCCATGGCCCCATGTTGATCATGCCAATTCCGGGCGTGTAGCCAGGCGCTTTTTGCGGGAACGGGCCGACGATGGAAAGGGTGGCGTTTTCTAACAGGAAGGCCAGCCCGAAGGTGACCAAAATTGCATATTCGCCGGGACGTTCGATCTTTCCCTGGTGCATGGGGCGCAAAAATAGAGGTTCGAAAATGAATCCTAAAATAGCTGTGCCGATACCGGCAACCAGGATGCCCCACAAGGGATTGATGGGTATACCAACGCTCTCTGCCATCCATTTCAAGAAGAAAAAGGAGATAAAGCCGCCGATCATGTAATGTTGGCCGTGCGCGAAACTGATGACGCCTTGGATACCGTAAATCAGGGTCAACCCAACGGCCATCAGCGCGTAAATGAAACCAATTTGCAGCCCATTAGCGGTTTGGTTAATGACGTAGTTATAGTTGGTGACACACAGGTTATCGGGGTCGTACAAGGCAAATACGCGATAGAGGGCGATGGACAGAAGGATGCCGAGTACGGCCGTATACCTGGAATTTACCTTTGGCGTAAAATACCACAATGGAATCAATAAGATCGGCCCGCCCAGCATCCCGCCCAACATCCCCACCACGCGAGTCCCCTCCGGGTTTAGATTTTTGTGCCGGTACACATTTGGCGTGCGGACGCCCCCTAAAATCCCCCAGACTAACAGCCAGGCCATAGTCCCCAGCAAAATCCAGGTTGGTTCTATATTCTCCATAATCTTCTCCTCTCTCCCGTAGCTAGTGGCTGGTTGTTTGTCCCCAGCCCTCAGTCTCTACGCCCTAATCTCCTGCCCCTAAAATAGAATAATCCGCTAATTTATCTTCACGGAATGGATACGTCTCTCGGACGGAACGAATCACCTGTTTATCAATAGGTAATACGCGCGCTTCTTCCCCTTCCCCCATCGTGATTGGCTTCCTTTGCTCGTCAATCCAGGGCGGGCATAAAATTGAGCTTCCCCATGCCTTCCCGGCACGATTAATGCTTAAAAAATAAACTTGGTACTCCAGCGCCCGACTAATGACAAAATGATGCCAACTGGCAAAAGTGCTGTCCTTCGTAAAGGCAACAGGATGCAAGATAACGTCAACCTGGTGTTTGTCAACCAACTGCTTAATCAAGTCTGAAAAGCGAAAATCGTAACAAATGATGATGCCGAAACGGATGCCCTGCAACTCAAAAACAGCCAACTTATTGCCGCGCGAGAAATAATCTCGTTCCATGGATGCGCCGAATTGCGCCAAGTGCAGTTTGCTGTAGTCAGCCAAAATCGCACCCGTCGGCCCTACAACCACCTGGGAAATAAAGTATTGCCCACTGTCTACCCTGGGAATCCCGTAGGCGACAGCCGCTCCTATCCGTTTAGCTAACGCCGACACGGCCGTTAAAGTTTCACCGTGAACAGGCTCTGCTAACTCAGGCAGTTTCTCAAATGATTGGCGTGAGTATTCGATAGTCGTCAGTTCCGGCAAGATAATGAGGGCAATATTCGCTTCCCGGCTACATCGCGCTTCCAAAAATTGGACCATCCTGCGTACATGCGCCTGCCTGTCTGAGGCCGATTTTATTTGTGTGATGAAGGGTTGATAGGCCAGAATTTTCAAACCGTTTTTCTCGTTAAAAAAATGTCCCCGATACACATGCATCGGGGACATTTTTGTTAATCAACTATTCTAAGGTGTTTCGCCATAAGGAATGAGAGCCGTCCCATGAGTCTGGAAAGCCGGTGGGAAGACGACAGCCGCGTTATCCGGGTCTTGACCAACCTCAAAGTATTGCTGAATAACAACGGCCGCATCCGGCCACTGATGCCACATCCAGGCCGGTTGATCGTCCGGTACCGGGTTGTTCATGCCATAGGGGAAATAGTAATGCCCTTGTGCCAGCGTCACGTCTGTCGCTTCGATAGCAGCGATGATGGCGTCCGGGTCGGTGGAACCAGCGGCTTCAATTGCGTTAGCCATGACGTACACACTGTCGTAGGTTGCCAGGGCAAAGCTGGGCGCAGGCCGGTCGAACTGAGTGCGGTACGCATCGTCCACACTCTTGGTGATGTCATTGTAATTGTTGGGCGTCAAGCCTACGCGCAAGTAAGCGCAGTAGTTGCCATCCGGCACGTTATCCCAATATTCGGCATTAATAGCAACCTGGTTAGCCACGCAAACTGTCTCTTCCGTTGGAGCCAAACCAATTTCGGCCATTTGCTGCTCGACATTGTAACTGGTTTCACCGGTGACCAGCACCATGATAGCGTCAGGCGTGCGTTCCCCTTCCTGAATACGGGTCAACACGGGCAAGAAGTCTTCGGTGCCTAGCTCCACAAAGAAAACATCGGAATCAATGCCGCGCTCGGTCATGAAGTCCACCTGCGCCTGAGAAGCCGGCACGCCATAATCGGTGTTTTCGGCGATAATGACGACGTATTCAAAACCCAGTGCTTCCAGCCAGTTGATCTGCTGGGAGGCGACCAGAGTAGAGGTTACAGCCAGGCGGAAGACTTCGTCGTAGCCGGAGGCGGTGATGTCATCGTTCCAGGTTTCTGAGAAAATACAGGGGATGTGGCGCTCATGGCAAACCTCTTTCATCGTCAGGCCAACGGCGCTGTGGTACTCGCCGATAATACCGACGGCCCCATTTTCTTCAATCAGGCGTTCGGCAACGGCCGTTCCCCGTTCTGGCAAACCCTGGGTATCCACAAAGATCAACTCAATCGGGCGGCCCATGACGCCGCCGGCGGCGTTAATCTCGTCAACCGCTAATTCGGCCGTGAACTGCATAGCAATACCACCGCCCACAGAACCCGGCGCCGACAGCGGGCCAGTCGCACCAATGATTATCGGCTCGGCTGCTGCCGCTTCCACTTCCACGACACGGGTTACTTCAACTTCTTCAGTGATCGTTTCCGTCTGCGTCTCAGTGACAACGCGCGTTACTTCCACCTGCTCCGTTTGCGTTTCCGTCACCACACGAGTCACTTCCACCACCTGCTGCCCGCCACAGGCAACCAGTGTGAGCGACAAAACAACTAATAAAATTACAAATAGGGGTATTCGTTTAGACATGCTAATCTCCTCCAAATCACAAACTTAATATTACATTCATCACCAGCAAAGAAAGAAAATTTGTTTTTATAATCACCTCCTATGCAAATAAACTTCCGGGAGGCTCCATCAATGGCCTCGGTAATGCTCGAAACCTCCCGGAGGTTGGTATCTTGTGCTGTCTCAATCAAGCCGTACCTGACCGGCATCCACAATAATCCGGTCATCCAGGCGCACCGTTGGCTGGTAAATCACCATATCCATGTGGACGGCGCAGCGTACATCGCCGCCGTAAAAAACATTGTCGCCCATGGCGACGTGAATATTGCCGCGCCCCTTCTTTTCCTCTTCAAAATCCCCGTTGCGGCGGCAGGCATCATTTAAGCCTATGCCAATTTCGGCAATATTGTCGGCGTCTTTAATACTGGCAATGATATGGCGCAATTCGTCAGCCTGACGACAATTCCCAGAGACGTTCATAATTCGTCCCTTCTCGACCTGCAGTGTAATCGGACTGTCTGGCTGGCCGATGTGAGCAATAGGGCCATCAATAACCAATACCCCCGCGGCCGCATTCACGCGGGGCATTTGCGAAACCTCGCCATCAGAAAAAGCGGCTTCCAAACCCGGCTCAGTAGCAAACCCACACTCAATAATCACCTTTTCCCCGGCAATCGGCGCACGCAAATCCGTGCCCGCTGCCGTTGCCAAATGAATATGGGACGCCTCCCGCCAGACAGCCGCCAACCGCTGCCCCTCGGCATACAGCGCGTCATAATCCGCCCGCGCCCCGCCTTCAGTGAAGTTTTCCAACGTCCGCATCACCATCGAGCTGGATCGCAAGCGCTTCTCATCGTACAGTCGCTTCACGACATGTGAATAAGTGGATGCGCCGCTGGAACCGGTTAAGCCAATCATCACATCAGCTCCTTCCAATCCTTTTTCGATGATTGGCGTTAGATCGTTTTTACGTTCGGTTGTGCGTGTCGGCTGCATCAAAATAGTGTACTCAGCCCCGACCACTTCAATGACGCCTGCCAACGCATACACCATTTCCATCGCCGAGTGCGGATCACAAATAAGGGCCACCTGTTCCCCTGGCTTGACAGCCAGCAAACGCCGAATAATCAAATCGGCGCTTCGATTTGCGTATATAGCGCGTGGATTCAAAATCTACCTCAGATTATAAAGTGACTAAGGTTAAAAGTGACTAAAGATTAGAAGTGACTAAAGTTAGAAGTGACTAAAGTGATTAAAGTTGGTCGCCTCCACTTCGCACTTTAGTCATTTCCTATCACACCCTCTTTCCGCAGGGCAGTGAT
>JAJRYT010000077.1 GCA_024275635.1 Chloroflexota bacterium
CGAAAAAACCTGCTGAAAGCAGGTTCAATCGCTGCCATCCAATCTCCTAGTGCGTTTTCAACGCACTGTTTGTCTCAGATGTGGATTTGTAATCCACGTCAATTATGAATGCCATGCGTATGAGGGACGGGGACGGCCGTAAGATATGCTATACTAATGCGACAAGTCTAAAAGTCGAGTAGATTTCCGATGGAAATAGGTAAAATCATTGATGCGATTCACAAGAACCGCTTACGTATTACAGACCACGCTGATGAAGAAGTACGGGCGGACAAACTTGATTTTGACAAAATTTTCTTCAGCGTTTTTCAAGGGGAAATCATTGAAGATTATCCCCGCGACAAGCCATACCCCAGTTGTCTGATTTATGGCGATACTTTCGCCGGCGAGCCTGTGCATAGCGTATAGGCATATAACAAAGATAACCAATGGGCAATGCTTATTACCGTTTATCGTCCAGACCCGAACCGATGGATTAACTGGCAAGAAAGGAGACCAAAAGATGACGCCATTTCCTAAATGCCCCATTTGCGACGGCGAGATGGTTGAGAAAAAAGTCGAGAAATTATTACGCGGCGGGGTGCATACAGCCGCTGTCACCGTTCGGGCTGAAGTTTGTTTGCGCTGTGGTGAACGTCTCTACGCTCAAGAAACGGTAAGACGCTTTGAACAAATCCGTACAAAATTAGAACGTAAAGAAGTGACCGATTTTCAGCCTTTAGGCCAGTCTTCTCAGGCAACCGCCTGATGCGTTTGATTCCGGGTTGAACATTGCCCTGACATTTATCCCAGCTGCAATGAAGCTATGATAGATAAACACCCCCTGTCTGAATCTGGCAATGTCATTTCCCGCCGCCGCTTTTTAGCCCTGGTCACTCACGGCGGCTGGCTGGCAGCGATGGGCGGGCTGGCGTACCAAATCGGCCGTTTCCTGGGCGGGCGCGGGTTGGAGACGGGGCCGTCGCCCGTCGTCGCCGCCGGAACGCTGGATGATTTTCTGCCGGAGACGACGACTTACGTCCCGGAGGCGCGGGCCTGGGTACACAATAACGCGGGCGACCTGGCGGCGCTGGATGCGGTTTGCCCGCATTTGGGCTGCCTGGTGCGGCAAAAGGAATCGGGCAGCGGGTTCCACTGCCCTTGTCATGGCAGCGAGTTTGGCCCGGATGGGGAATTGGAGCGGGGGCCGGCGCAACGGCCGTTACGCCCCCTCACCGTCCAAACAAAAGATAACGCCGTCCTCATCCGCACATAAAAAAAGACCGGAGCCACGCTCCAGTCTCTCAATCATCAATCCTTAATCTCCAATCTCCAATCTTCAATCTGCCAACTCGTCCAACTCCGCATCCGAAACGGCCGTCCCCACTCCCATCTCAATATCTTTCGCCAGTTCCCCCGCCTCCCATTCCTGCTCGGCGCGAATATAGCGCTTGTACCATTTATGATGGTGCGAATAGGCATACAAAGCATCCACTTTACCGCTGAACATGGAGAAAAACGCCGAACGTTCCTCCGGGAAGATGGCCCCCATGTAAATGTGAACCACCAGACCGGCGACGACGAGGCCGACGGCCGTAAAATGGATCGGCATCGCCCACTGGATCAGCCACTGCATCCCGCCCGTCGCCCGCATTACCTGCGGTGAAAACGTCATAATCAGGCCGGTGGCGATGATAGTGATAATGCCCAGGATGACCACATAGGAGAACGCCTTTTGCCCGGCGTTGTAATCATCTTGTTCCGGCAGTTGGTAGCTGAGACCGGCCAGTTTACGGCCGTACTGCTTAAACCACTCCAAATCATCCTGATCTAGCATCATCCGGCGCGCGCCAAAAGGCATAAAATACTTGCGAAAACCCACCAGCACATTAAACGTAATCACGAACGCCCAAAACATCCCCCAACTTTCATGCCACTTAATCAACGGCGCCAGCCCGCCAAACAGGTTCCGTAAAAAAGCGCTCCACTGCGCCGGAACCGTCTGGTAAACCCGGTTCCCCAAAATCGCCAGCCCTGTCGCCAGCAAAAAGCCCCAACTGAACGCATTAAACCAATGCGTCAAAATATTCGCCAGATGATGCTTCGTCAGCTTCTTCTTCTTCAACCGTTTCCGTTCCGCCAAAGGCAAATTTACAGTAGACATCAGTCACTCCCAATCACCAGTAACCAGTTACCAATTACCAATTACCAATTACCAATTACCAATTACCAATTATTCCTCAAACTCATTTTCGCCGCTGACCAACTGTTTGGCAAAAGCGGACGCCTGTCCCAAAACCATCGCTCCAATCGCCAGCTTTGTGCCCGGCGTCGCCAATTTGCGCCAGAACGTCTCGGCCGGCGTCATCTCCTTCGCCTCCGGCCAACTCTGGTTATCCTCCTCAATCGGCTCCAGATAATACACATTTGGCTGGGTATCAATCTCGTTAATCAAGCGATGCGCGGCGCGTCCCTTCAGCGCCTTATTCACCACGCTGTCCGGGTCATTAAAATCGCCAAACAACCGCGCTCCGCCGACGCATGTGGCTACGCAAGCGGGCAGCTCGCCCCGGTCTATGCGGGTGTAACAGCCATTGCACTTTTCCGCTACCCCTTTCTCCTCATTATAAAAACGAGCGTCGTAAGGGCACGCCTTCACGCACAAGCCGCAGCCGATACACGCTTCCTCGTCAATCATGACCAGGCCATCTTCCCGCCGGTAAGTGGCTCCGGTGGGGCAGGCGTCCAGGCAGGGCGCATCGCGGCAATGTTGGCATTGAAAAGGAACAAACTGCTGGCTCAAATTAGGAAAAGTCCCTTTGAGACCGCTGCTGTTGACCCAAATGCGCGTTTGGCCCTCCGGTACCTGCCACTCGGCCCGGCAGGCCACCAGACAAGCGCGGCAGTCAATACAACGCGCCGAGTCTATCACATATCCATATCGTTTTACATCAGCCATTTTGAATACCTTATGTTGGAGACCTGCGAGGTTTGGGATGTTCGTTGGATCAACGATACGCCGGTAAAAACCTCGCAGGTCTGAGTGGTTACGCTTTTTCGATGGTGACAAACGTCTGCGACAACGCTTGACCACCGCTAATCGGGTCGGTGAAAGAAACATGCAAATCGCTGTCGCTTACACCCTGGTTGTACGCTTGACGCAATCCTTTGCTCATATGCCCAAAGCCGGGCGTCAAATAAACGCAGTCCGGCCGGATCGCTTCCGTCACGTAGGCGTCAATTTCCACCGAACCAACCGAACTGGTTACGCGCACCATATCGCCATTGTGAATGCCGCGCTCTTTGGCGGCTTCGGGGTTAATCCACAGCCCTGTATTATTAAAAACCTGGTGCAGATAAGGATTATTTTGCGTCCCCATTTGCGTATGCTGAGCCACTTTACCCGTCAGGAGATAAAATTCACTGGGGCCGGGTTCCGGCGGCGCTTCCCAAGTAGGATAGCCGGAGAAACCGGCGTTAGCCAGCGTTTCCGAATAAACCTCTATTTTGCCGCTGGGCGTATTAAACGTGGGGTTAAATTCCGCCGGACGCAGTTCTGGCCCGTGCGGGATTTCGACATAACCGCGCTGCTTCAATTCGTCAAACGAAAGTCCCAGCGGGGCCAGCTGCTGGCGGATATAATCCTCCTCGTCGGCATATTGGAAATAGTCGCCCAACCCCAGCCGCTCGCCCAACTGTTTGTAAATCCAAAGGGCCGATTTGGCTTCGCCCAGCGGTTCGATGGCCGGTTGGCGCAGCCAGATTTTGTCGCCGACGACGTTGAGCGGATCGTATCGTTCCAGGTAGCTGGCTTCGGGCAGCGCCACGTCGGAGAACCAGGCGGTGTCGTTCATGATGATGTCCACCGTCACAATGAAGTCCAGTTTCTTGAAGGCTTCGATTGTCTTGCCGCGATCGGGCAGGGATTGGGCCGGGTTTTGGCGGGAGATGAACCAGCCATGCGCCTGGTACGGATCGCCGGTGAGAATGGCGTCGCGCATATCCTGGAAGACGCCCAGTTTGAGCGGCACGAGGGGGTATTTCCAGGGTACGCCGTCCAGCCGCAAAGCGCTGACACGCGGATAAGCTGGCTGCGGCGGTTTACCTAAACCGGCTCCCTCGCCGGCCGTATCGGTGATGAGGCAGCCTTCTTCCTGGTTCAGCACGTTGCCAACAAGGGCGTTCAGGGTGGCGATGGCCCGTTCGGTCTGGAAGCTGTTGACGAAGTTGGAGGTGCGCCAGCCGGGATGGGCCATGCTGCGGTGGCCGTGCGAAGCAAATTCGCGGGCGATGCGGCGAATAGTATCGGCGGGAACGCCGGTGATTTTTTCGGCCCATTCGGGGGTGTATTCGGCCGTTACGGTGGGCAAATCCTGGCAGCCGACGGTGAATTGTTCGACGAAATCGCAGTCTCCCAGCCGTTCTGTGGAGATGACGTTGATCAGCGCCAGATGAAAGGCCAGATCGGTTCCTGGCTTGATGGGGATCCATTCGTCGGCTTTAGCGGCCGTTTTGGTGAAACGCGGGTCGAGGACGACGAGTTTTGCGCCGCGGGCGATGGCGTCGCTGAGATGGTAGGTTTCTGAGGTGGAGATGGCTTCCATCAGGTTGCGCCCGGTGAGGATGATGTATTCGGCGAATTTGTAGTTGCGGGCCGGTTCTTCGACGCCGTAGGTGAGCAGAAAGGCGGTGACCATGGCGTTGAAGCAGAGGCTGCGCTGGGTTCCGTAGTTGGGGGAGCCGAAGCCGTTGAGCAGGTTTTCAAATTGTACCTGGGAGAGGTTGTGGGTGCTGCTGAAGATCATGGCTTCGGGGCCGTATTGATCTTTGATGCCCTGCATTTTCTCGGCTACCAAGTCGAGGGCTTCGTCCCAACTGGCGCGGCGGAAACGGCCGCCGCCCCGTTCGCCGACGCGGATGAGGGGATAGAGCACGCGGTCGGGGTCGTAGGTGTTTTGGAAGCCGCTCTGGCCGCGGGCGCACAGTTTACCCAGGGAGTGATCGCTTTCGGGATGGCCGTCTAGTTTGACGATACGGCCGTTTTTCACCTTAGCAAACAATCCGCAGCGCCAGACACACATTTCGCACATGCCGGGCACGTAAGCGTCGGCCATCGGGCCGGGCAGGTGCCCATTGCTCTGCGCCAACACCGGCTGCACGCCGGAGATAAGTCCCACACGGCCGGCGGCAACACCGGCCGCCGTCAGTCCCGCCATCTTCAAAAAATTGCGACGGGTGACGAGATTGGGGTTTTTGTTGTAGTCAATCATTTTAGTCCTTAGAAGATTGATGATTAAAGATTAAAGATTGAAGATTGAGACGGTCTCCAATCTTTAATCATTTAATCTTTAATCATTTAGTTTATCGCGCCGTCCAGCTTTGGTTTTTTCCAGGACGTAGAGCAGCAAGACGATCATTTCGATGAAGACGACGACGGTGAGCCAGGTGCTGAGGTGGAGCATTTCCGGCAGGCTGGCGGCGCCGTAGTTGGCGACGGCCGTCAACCCCGGCATCAGCGATGGGTACATAAAGCCAAAGATGAGCGCGCCGGTGAAGAAACCGAGTAAACCGGGGATGAGATAATCGAGACTACCTTGGCCGCTTCCAGCGACACAAGTTCCCGGTCAAAATCCGGCGCCGGCCATGCCGACGCCAAAGACCAACCCGCCCACGAAATTACCCAGCACATAAACCGGCGTGCTAATCGCCAGCGTCACCCAACCAAAGCCGACAAAAGCATAAATCAGGCCAACGCCGACGACCATGGCGGCCATCATAAACTTAAGAACCGCCAGATCGGTTAAACGAAACAGATTGACGATTTTGTGGTAACGGGTCATGCCCGCTTTGTGTAACGACCAGCCAAAAGCCAGGCCGATGATGAGAGGAATTACAACTGTTGACATTTCTCTACTCCGTTGTCCGTTATCCGTTGTCCGTTATCCGTAGACGGAACACGGTTTACGGATTACGGAATACGAATCCTAAAAGTTTTTACGGTAGATGATGGCCGCTGTGATGATCCCGGAAATGAACATGCCGGGGATAAACAGGAAGGCGGCCGGGGCTAATTGAACCCCGCCAGAGATGGCTAAACCGCTGGTGCAGCCGCCGGCAATTCCTGCCCCAATTTCCAAGATGGCGCCGCCGATGAAGGCGATAAGCCACCGCTTCCAACGGGCCGAACCAAAGACGGAAATCCACTGTTTATCGGGCATTTTCCGCCAGCGAAAATCGTGGGACAACCAGGCCGAGGCAAAAGCCCCCAGAAAAACGCCCAACATCAACCATACCTGCCAGGTGATCCCGGCGGGCATAATGAAGCGGAAGTAGATGTTGTTAGCATCTAATTTGCTGCCCAGAAAGGCTATCAAGTTCTCGAACGAACCGGAGGATCCCGGCATCTGTCCGGCGAGCAGCAGGGAAAGGGCGACGGTAATGCCGAGCATGGTTCCGGCGGCGTAGGGCGACCATTCCGGTTTCCGTATCTGGGTCATCAACCAGTTGGAATGGGGCTGCTTTTCCGCAACCTCATCTTTTGGTGTTGATAGAACACTCATTTCAGGCTCCTTTTTCTTTATCCATTTCTTTGACAATGGCGATGAGCAGGTCGCGGTCAATGGGGTCTAGCTGGTGAACGGCCGTTACCAGACGCGAATCAATTTTGCCCACCGCCCGTATAATCGGCCAGCCCTGCGGTCGTGCCAACAGCCGGGTCAGCGCGGCCAGCGTTTCCGGGTCCACTCGCTGCATTTGCGCCAGCAGATCGTTCAGTTTGCCGTTTGCCGGCGCGGCTGGCCGCGCCGCAGGCTGCGCCGGGCGGGCGCGGGGACGTGGAGGGGGTAAAACGGCCGTGCCAGCCTCACCCGCCCCCGCTAATGCGGGCACGCCGCGCAGGTCGCGCCACTTCACATCCAGCCCTTCCCAGCGCCAGATCAGGTAGGCGGCCAGCCCGGTCAGGCCAACCAGCAAAATGGTTAAAATAACGTTGCCTACATTGACCGGTTTGCGCTGGTTTAGGACGGTTAAATCGTATTGGCGATTGTAATCCACAATCGCGCCGCCGTCGGAAACGGGAGCGGAGTCGGCGACGGCCGTGTCCGGTTCCGCTGGCGGCGCGGCGTCTGCGGGGGGAGAGTCATTGTGGGTGACGGCCGTCGTGCCGCCGCCGCCGCTGCCTACCGTCACACCCAAAGCCACCGCATACACTGCGGCGCGTTCATTCACATCCGCTGGGTGGCAGCTCAAACAACTGGCATTGATATTCTCCAGCGGGTACTCCATCCCGGTATGCGCTTCGCCCTTATCCGTCGCCTGTACATTCCCGGCGTGACAAAACTCACAAAAGTCGCCAAACGCATGAGCCGTATGCCAGTCGCCAGAATTATTCACCGGATACTCCGCCTGCACCTCGTGGCAATTCTTACAAGAAGACGCCGAAGAGCCACACTGGGCGTTGGCCGTATCCGGCCACATCAAACTAATCGCTAAAACAAAACTCCCCAGCAAAACCATCCAAAAAGGAGCCGGGAATTTACGTTGAACCATGATCATCGCCTCCTAGCAGCTAAGAACCGCCCTCTTGCAGCAGCCAATCAGATCGCTGTCTGAGGGCGTCATTCATGACTTGGCGCATCAAATCCAGCGCCTCAATAATGCGCCGGTCAGCCAGCGCATAGGTGACAGACGCCCCCTCCCGCTCTGTCGTCACCAGCGCTTGTTGGCGCAAGACGCGCAAATGCCGGGAAACGGTCGGTTGAGGCATACGAAGGGAATCGGCCAGCGCCGTCACATTACGCGATTGTTCATCCAGGGCATAAAGGATGAGAATCCGCTTGGGATCGGCTACGGCCCGGCAAAGGTTGGCGTGCAGTAGATTGATTTCTTTGGCGGCCGGTTGGCTCATAGTCGTCCCTCATTAGTCCATACTATCATCTATATATTCGACCATCCGAATACATGATAAGTATAAACGCCGACTCGGCCCTTGACAGCGACGATTGTCATGGATAAACCATGACAATCATCATATCAGGTGAAAAATTTCACAAGATGGCGATGCGCTACGAGGAAAATTATGAGGAAATCCGCTTCTATTCGCCGGGAACGAGGATTAAATACATCACGAAACTTCGGGAGGGCGAACGATTACGCTGATGTTAGCAATACGCTGCAACCGGTTAAGCATATCGGCCCGTTCCAGGCTGATAATGGCAAAGGTGTCGGCTAATTTTTCCAGCCAGGCCGTGATTTTTGTCTGCTTGGCTTGACCAAGAACGCGCGGCTGCTGTCCGGCGGCGCTTAATTCTTCCAGGTCCAGACCATGCCTGCGGGCCAGCTGTTGTATTTGCGCCTGTCTGATTACCGGGTCTGGGGGCGAGGTGAAGAATTGCCCGGCAATCAACATGGCCGTGGGGACGCCGTCTACTTCGATGCGAGCGCGGGCGTATTGAAAACCGGCGTGGCAGGTGACAAAACGCGGGTGTGTGTCATGCTGCTGCGCCAGCTTACGCCAGGAAGCGATGCAGGCCTGACGGCCGGATTCGGTGCTCAGGATGAGGTTGCAGAAGCGGCAGGAGTTGCTGATTTCGGTGATGGGCAAGCCGTCCATCGCGGTGGTGATGACGCCCACTTCGACTGTTTCAGCGCTGACGTCCTGCACGGACTGGAGACACTGGACAGGTAAAACCTCGCGTGAAAGCGTGGGCGTTTCCGGGGTTGGAGACGACGTTGGCGAGCCGGATAGCAGGGCTTCGACTTTTGACCGGGGAAATCGCCACTGCTGCCCGACTTTGACGCCGTGAAGACGGCCGTCTTTCAACATGCGGTAAATCGTGGTGCGATCTACTTGCAGATATGTTTGTACTTGCTTGGTGGTCAGTAACTCATCCATATAACGCCTGCTTCACCTGCCACGAGCAAAAACCAAAACCTGTGCGGGCGAATTACGTTTGCCTACCATAATCTTATCAGGCAAATAAGCTCCGTACTCGTGGTCAGCGTGAAAGCATTTTTAGGCCAACCTTCATTTTAGGATGAGGTTTGACGATGATAGGCTTCAAGTATGGCATCATATAATTTAGTTGAGCGAAACTCAAATTGGTGGAAGTCTTGAATATTATCATCTTTTAGATGCAATTGGCCTTCACCAACATTGCCTCTATGTTGGCCAACAGAATAATATTTGTTATTTTCAACGTCCTTTGATGCTAACACCCAATATCGAATTCGGTCTCGCCAAACCCCAACCCAAATGAACACATCACAATATCTTGGTTTAACTTGCTGGAAATTCATATCGAATCTTTTGTTTGATTTCGTCGCAAGAGCCTTTACATATAATGGTTCATGGCTATCAAAATCAACGGCACGAGAAGCCTTGACTTCAATTCGGATTTTGTGGTGATCCACCTCCAACCAAAAATCATATTGTCCTGAGTATTCAGGGTCTAATTTTTTTGACGGTTTTATCAACTCAGGTACTAACTCTTTCAAATGCCCCTGCGCCCATCTTTCTCCGAATCCTCGTGGAGCACTTATCTCAAATATGTAAAGAAACATGTTCCTACTAATATATTCGTCACGCAGCTCATAATAGTCATCTATGCTAAGAAGATTCGCACCCATAAGCGTGGAAATGATGTATTCATATTCATTGAAGGGATAAACTGATATGAGAGATTCTAATCGCTCAACAAACTCGTCGGAATTTTTCAATTGCACAATGAGTTTATCTAGATCTGCTTTTAGTTTTTCCATAGAATTGTCTTTTTACAGCAATTTGGCCTGTACTGGTTGTTGGAAAACTTCTTGCTTTTGCCCGTTATTAGGAAGTTGCGGCTGTTCGCTGTTTCGATCTGGCAATTCCATTTCAAAAGGGTGTCCATTTTGCCACCCAAGTCTGCCTTTTTGCCGAAATAATTCTAAACGGCGTATACTGATTTCACAGTAAACAGGGTCTATATCAATTGTGAAACAACGACGCTTTTTGATTTCAGAAGCTAACAACGTTGTGCCAGAATGAGCAAAAAAATCAATTACCAAGTCGCCTTGTTTTGAACTGGCATTAATTATTCGCTCGATTGATTTGAGCGGTTTTTGAGCATAACAACCGGAAATATTTTCTTCCATTCGGTAGAATACTTGTTGAATATCTACCCAAACATTACTCGCCCGAATATTATCTGATTTACTGCGCTCTAAATTTTCAGTTGTTTGGCCATTTACAGTTTTGTAATAACCTCGCAAAATTTTAGGAATGTCCGTATATTGAACCTCAAAATAAGGTGATCCTTTCACATAATATAGTAGCTCTTGGCGCACAGCCATCCAGTTTTTTTGGGTTCCATACCCTCTCTGGTTGCGCATGGTGATAAAGCTTATTGGGTCGAAATCTAAATCGCGCATCATAATCATGAAATCGGGTAGAGGTTGATAGTTGTCTTTCTGATCAGCACCCAGCCAAATATACAAGGCGCTATTCTTGTCTAACCACAGCCAGGAATTCTCCACCCATTTTTTACACCAATTAATAAATTCGGCAATCGATCTTTCTTGAAAAGCGACCAAATTATATGGCGGATCATGAATAGCCAGTTTTGCATATTCGCCGCCCATTAGTCGCTTGATATCAAGGCTATTTGTTGCATCTAAACAGCCAACTTTGTGTCCATTGATCGGGTCTTCCCAAATTTCACCAGGTTTCAATCGACAGTGAGGTAACAACTCATTTCTAAGATTTTCATCAGTGTCAAGCCTGGGCAATGGATTGTTTTTCATTTCTTTTTCTCCCTTGTAAATAGCGCGAGTGCGCGGCAGAGCCGCGCACTATCCCGCTGGTATAGGGTCGAGTTGCGGCATAAGCTGCACCTCGTACCCTAACTTCGATAATTGTCTGGTTAAATAATCAACTTTGTTTTCTTTTCGTCTTGCGTGGAAGTACTCGCTGCCTAAATCCTTATACGTTTCC
>JAJRYT010000078.1 GCA_024275635.1 Chloroflexota bacterium
AATACCTTCGCCAAAATGGTGGAGAGGCATAAAAAATGTCTCTCTGGTAGCTTTTGACAGTTTTGTGATTTGCGACATTAAAAATCCTGTCTGGTTTTTGCGGACATGATTTTTAATTGTCACCAGAGAGAATTGATAAAACTCCTCCTCTGGTAGCGATTGCATAACCAATCAAAAAATGGCGAAGGTATTGTTGTTGTAGATCAGAATAGTTTAAGTACCTTGAACGAAATTGATTTACGAAGCCCGTACATATCTCAACAAATACAACAGCTTGACAGATGATTACAAGGATTGAGAGATGTTCACAATCATTTGGATTCTCGTAAGAAGGAAAGGCTTTGTTAGATTTAGCCTGAGCTTATTGGCATATTCCTGGTTGGTTTCATGTATTCAACCACCACCAGACACCAGTTACCTGGAGGGAAAACCGTGTGCGGCGCCTTGTTGGCAAGGAATCACGCCAGGGATTACTGATGAAGCCACCGCCCTGAAAATCATTTCTGATCCAACTCTGGTGGAACAAGATTCAATTAGAGGTGGAGTCAATTCCATCGATCCATCGCGATCCGGTTACATCTACCGGCGTGTTTCAGGCGGAAGCGGCGGTATTGGCCTGAAGGATGGATTTGTCTATCGTATTGGCATTAGGCCGGGTGATGACCTCACATTAGGAGAAGTAATTAACGCTTTCGGTATTCCAGATTTCGTTCACGTAGAAGATAGCTCCCAGGAACGCTATTGCTATGCCGTCGATCTGTACTACCTTGAAAAGGGGATTTGGGTCAATGCTGGCGTATGTGAGGAAGTGAACAGCACATACAAACTATTAGAACGAACAGCCTGGGTTGACCCTGATATAGAAGTTGGCGGCTTAACTTTCTTTGAACCAGGCCCCGATCTGAGATCCGCGCTGTTTGACTCTTTGCTGTTCACTTCTGATAATGCAGAGGCTATCATAGCTTATGCTTTCCCATGGAAAGATTTTGATTTTTACCCCCTAGCACCATGAAAAGAGGTGTCCTGCCCGTCACCTACAGCCCCCGCTGTGGTGTGGTCTTCCTCTCATTGCTGGGGCCGCCTCTCGGCCCACAGGGATACTTTCCTGGACGTATTCCTTCCTCTTGGTCTAGCGGCGACAGCTCTTTAACCGGGCGGCGCTGACCAACGGCGGCGTGCAAATCATGGTAGAAGAGGACACCACCTTCGACAGCGAGATGGCGCACACCGCCGAACCGGCCGCTTTCCTGGCGATTGAAGGGGACGGCCTCCTCAACGGCCGCAGCGCCCGCGCGCCCCTGTGGGAGAGCAGCTACCAATACGACCCGGCGGGGAACATCACCGGCATCGCCACGCTGGCCAACGGGGAGAGCGACACGCAAAGCTTCAGCTACGACGCCAACGGCAATATGCTCGCCCGCAATGACGGGACAGGCAGCTTTGACCAGGTGTGGGATGTGGAAAACCGACTGGTACAGGTGACGGACAACGGGACCGTCGGCGTCACCACGTTCACCTACGACGCCGACGGCAGCCGGGTCAAGACCGTCAAGCCGGACGGAACCATCACCTACACCCCCTTCCCCCGCTACGAGAAAACGATAGCCGGGGCCAACGCCACCACCCGCGTCACCTACATGCTGGGCGGGCAGATGACGGCCATGCGCGTAACCGGCGACCCCGACCCGGCCAACAACGGCCTGTTTTACCTGCACAGTGACCACCTGGGCAGCGTGAGCGCCATGAGCGACGAAAACGGGAACCTGGTAGGCAACGTGACCTGCTACACCCCCCTTGGCGACTACCGCCCCGGCATTCACCAACTGCGTGCCAAACGCATGGCGCAGCATGTGGGGCGTAGTTTTTGCTGGGCCAGGATTTCTAAAACAAAAAGCGTCGTTCGCATCCAACCAGAACCTTTGACGACCCAGGGGCGCAGTTCCAATGAGGTATCGTCCTTAAAAAGATTATCCCGCTCGGGTAACGCCCTGGCAAATGCAGCTTAGAAGCTGCTGCTTGTGCGATGGCGCTGATGGAAGTGGCAGAATTGGCGACACGGCCGTACTCACAAGACAGGGAATAAATCGTGCAAGTTTTGGAAAGGTTTATGACAGGTTTCTGACGTGGTTCACTTCGGATTTGACCAGCGCATAGCCCTGTAACGAAATAGTTGGCGTTGTCGCACAGTAGTCTTCCAGCGGGCAGGCGTCACAGCCGGAACAACCCCCGCTTACCTTGACTAATCGCCCGCGCTGCAAAAGTGTTTGCAGCATTTGTTCCAGCACGTCAGGCGAAATGTTTAAGCGAGAACAGATCGCTTCTTTGGAGAGCGTGATGTTCTGCTGTTCCTGGAAAAGAGCAATTATCTCCCTTAACATCAGGCCAGCCCCAACAGCTTGCCGCCCTGAAAGATGATCACGGCTAATGACCAGGGAACGGCTAACATGATGGTCATCGAGAACAGCGCCCAACGCCAACCAAATTCTTGCAGTTGGGCGCTCACGGTGGCGATGCAGGGGATGTAAAGTAGGACGAACACCATAAAGGCAAAGGCGGTTAGGGGAGTGAAGGCATTTTGCAGGGCCAGGGTTAACGCGGTTTCATCGGCTTTGTGTTCGCCAGCAAAGATGGTTACGCCAGGCGTCAGGGTTTCGATGATTTGCTTGCCGGCGTCAAGGGTGGCGTCGCCAAATCCAACTGCGATTTGCCGAATGTCTGCCAGGAAGGTAGGGGGAGCAGTTACGGCCGTCACCCCCCCTTCAACCTGTCCCACATACACCTGTGACATAGTAGAGACAACCATCTCTTTCGCCAGCAGACCTGTTAGCAGCGCGCCGCTCTGCTCCCATTCGCCAAACCCAGCCGGGGCAAACAGCGGGGCAACCGTCTCGCTGACGCGGCCAAAATAACTCTCGCGCGGTGTTTCCACCCCCCAAGGCAGATGCATCAGCGCCCAGAAGAAAATCGTCCCAACCAGAATAAACGTGCCTGCTTTGCGCATAAACGAGGCGGACTGCTTCCAGGCATAATCGAGGACGCGCCGGGGCGACGGCAGCCGGTAGGGTGGCATTTCCATCAATAAAATGCCCGGCACGGCATCTTTGAAAACCGTGCGCGACAGCGCCATGCCCACCAATGCGGCCACGACAATGCCAATCAAGTATAACGACCAGATGACGACATCCCCATTGTGCGGAAAAAAAGCCAGCCCAAAGATGACGTAGACCGGCAGTCGCGCCGAGCAGGACATGAAGGGAATGAGCAGCCCGGTGAGCAAGCGGGCTGACCGGCTCTCGATGGTGCGGGTGGCGTAGATGGCCGGTACGTTGCAGCCAAAACCGAGGATCATGGGAACGAAGGAACGGCCGTGCAGCCCCATCCTGGTCATAAACCGGTCCGTCACAAAGGCGGCGCGGGCCAGATAACCGCTGTCTTCCAAAATTGCCAGAGCAATGTACATCACCAACAGGCCGGGCCAAAAAACCAGCACGCCGCCCACGCCGGCAATCATTCCATCGGTGACCAGGGAGAGCAGCCAGATCGGGGCGTGAATGAGTTGGAGAACGGCCGTTACCCAACCAGTCAGCGGGCCGCTGATAACGCCGTCAATATAATCCAGATAAGGCGCCGATACGTTTTGCACCAGATTAAAAACCAGGTACATCAACGCCAAAAAGATGGGAATGCCCAACCATTTATGGATGATGACATGATCAATCCGGTCGGAGAGGCTCGTCCTGTCTGCGGCGGAGCGGGTCAACACCTGCTGGATCAGGTCATGGACGAACGCATAGCGCGCGTCGGTAATGACCAGGTCTACATCGTCGCCATACCGAACCTGTAATCGGGTTTGGCTTTGGGCTAGCGCCGCTTCGATAGCGGCACAATCACCATTGGCATGTTGTTCGAGATAACTTTTATCGCCTTCGAGGAGTTGAATGGCTAACCAGCGGCGGGGGAAACGGCCGTTGCCCATCCCTCGTCGTGCCAATTCTGCGGCCAAAAACGCGATTTCCGCTTCAACTTCAGGATCATACGTGACAACCACTTTTGAATCTGACACGATTGTTTGCTCGTTTAATAGTATCATTGCTTATCGGGCCAGAGCCATTAAACTGCTCTTTACGGCCGTTTATAAACTGGAAAATCGCCTGCCGCAGATGCTCTAAACCTTCCCCCTTACTGGCCGCTACAGGAATTACCGGTACATTGCCCAACAACTGGGCTAACTTTCGCTCATCGACATGACAGCCGCGCCGCGCGGCCACATCCTTCATATTCAGCGCCAAAATCAGCGGCGTGCCCGCTTCCAGGATTTGTGTCGTCAAATACAGGTTACGCTCCAGATTTGTCATATCCACCACATTCACGACGACATCCGGTTGGCCACTTACAATAAATTCGCGGGCTACTTCTTCATCCGGCGAAAATGCCGATAGACTGTAGGTTCCCGGCAAATCAATTACCTCCACAGAAAATCCCTGGTAATCAAAATAACCGGCTTTCTTGGCGATTGTTTTGCCCGGCCAGTTGCCCACATGCTGCCGTGAACCGGTCAGCGCGTTAAAAATCGTACTCTTACCTGTATTCGGGTTCCCGGCCAGCGCCACACAAACAGATCGCATCCAGAACGCTCCTTACCTCACAATACTGCCACATCAAGCTTGTGGGCAATGCCTCGCCCCACAGCAATCCGCGAATCGCGCACCGATAACAAGATCGGGCCGCCTGAATCCTGAATGACCGACATCACAACCCCTGGTGTCAATCCCAGTTCCGCCAACCGGTGAGTCAGCCGTTTACCGGCCTGTATGCCCACTAATTGCACATCTTGCCCGCTGGGGGCCATTGTCAGTGACATGGTCAACTCATGCAGCATCTTATTCCGCACCGATCTCTCTCACAAAAATATGAGCGGCTATCTCTTGCCCCAGGGCATGCACTTTCCCCTCAACGGATGTCATAATGGGGCCATTGAAGGGCGCAATTTCCTCTACCCTTACCCGGCGGCCTGGCTTTACATCATGGGCCGATAAGTAATCCAGAAGCAAAGCGCTTTCCGGGTGAATGCGTTCAATTGTGCCAGATTCGCCCGGATTCATCTTATCTAAAGTACGGCTTGGGGTTAATTTAGGCTGGCTGCCGGCTTTGGGAATAGGATTGCCGTGCGGGCACGTCTCAGGATAACCTAGAAATTGCGCCAATGCTTCGGTCACTGAATCTTCGGTCGCATGTTCCAATTGGCAGGCCACATCGTGAACTTTCTCCCAGGCCAGGCCAAGGTGGTCAACCAGGAACCGTTCCCATAAACGATGGCTGCGAATGATCTCGCCGGCATGAATACGGCCGCCTTCGGTCAACTGTACCCCTTTGTAAGGAATGTGCGCGACCAGGTTGTTGTCTTCTAGCCGGTGTATCATTTCTGTGGCCGACACGGTGGAAACTTTCAGTCGTTTGGCCAGGGCTGAGATGGGAACAGGCTCGTTGTCTTCGATCAATTCCCGAATAGTTTTGAGGTACATTGCTGTACTTTCGTTGAACGAATCGTGTCTCATGTATGGTTTACAGCTTTGGTATGCCAAAATGGTAATTATAAGGTTTGCCTTATAGTAAGCCCGAAGGCGTGCCTGCAACAGTGATGTTTGTCGTGAATATTTGTGACATTTATCGTTTGTTCGTGATTGTATAGATAGTAACCGTTCACCCTCCCGGAGGTTGAGATGGGTAAAATGTTGCCTAATTTGTGAACCTCCAGGAGGGTTTTGCCGGCGGGGGAGTGAATGGTTACTGTAGATAACATAAGTCTCTTGGTGATTACCCATAAGTCTTGATAGGCCGAGGGAAAGGATGAAGAGCCAAGAAAGAAAGGGTAACAACCATTTGAAAAAGCGCAGAAAGACCGCGTAGAACAAGGTACGGCCCATCAAGATCGTTGCCTA
>JAJRYT010000079.1 GCA_024275635.1 Chloroflexota bacterium
GGAAAACCGCACGCACGGTTTGACGAGGGGGGATGAAGTCATAGTTGCATGATAATGCCTGTATAGACACGCGAAAGGAAACTGGGAAACGAATCAGGGGCAAAATCTAAACAAATATGTCTTCATCCTCTACTCTACTGTTAATCCGTGTCCTTGTAAAAGCAAATTAGACTTTTCCGACAAACTGCTAATTCTAATAAATGCTGACCGCCGTCAAATTGGCTACCGCCGTCTGGCCTACATGATGTTGGACGAGGAGATTACGGCCGTTAGTCCCAGCAACGTCTATCGAGTCCTGCTCACCTCTGGTCTATTGCGCGCTTCAACAGCCAAGCCGTCCAAGAAAGGAACGGGATTTACGCAACCCCAACGGCCGCATCAGCATTGGCACATCGATATCATCTACATCAATATCTGCGGCGCTTTCTACTACCTATGTACGATTCTGGATGGCTGCAGCCGGTACATCGTTCACTGGGAAATTCGCCCGGCGATGACAGAGGCCGACGTTGAGACAATCTTGCAACGGGCGCGGGAAAAGTTCCCCCAGGCAAAACCGAGGGTTATCAGCGATGGCATCAAACGCTCAAGCAAGAATGCATCCGGCCAGGCACGCCGCTGTCACCGACAGATGCCAACCGTTTAGTGGTCGCATTTGTTGAGCAATGCAATCATCACCGGCTTCATTCAGCCATTGGCTACATTACGCCTGCCGACAAGTTGAACCACTGTGAAGCCAAAATTTTTGACCAACGCCGTCAAAAACTGATGCAAGCGCGTGAACAACGCAAGCTGTTTTGGCAGAAAGCTGAGAGCCTCCGATAGCGACTTATTTTTTATAGCCCGTGCCCATTTGACGTTGAACCAAAACAATAAAACGATCATGATCATTTTGTAAGCGGAACTTTTGGTATCTGGCCTATGTTTGACGCAGAGCGTCTAGTAGGTCATTCCACGCAGAGCGTGGAACGAGGGGAGACGCCCGGTTACTCAATTACCCATTACCCAACTCTATTTACTGAGTGGCTGGCTGCCGCCTGATTTGGAAGTATTTCAGGGCGAAGCCGACGGCCCCGCCGGCCAGGGTGCTGATGAGTCCGGCCCAACTGCCCAGGGGAGCGAGTACGGCCGTTCCCGGTAAGTCCAGCATCGAGTAAATATACAGCAGCAATCCCCCGGCCATTCCCCAAAACAGCCAGCCTACATGTTGGGCATCCGTCGTGTGGCGGCGGTTCGTTACCGTGCCCACTGTGCCAATCACGAGCAAGCCGGTGAACATCGCTAGCAGCATTTGAAATTCCGACAGGGCGATGCGTACCGCCGGTTCTTGGGGCGGGGCCGGGGTGGGGATGAGGGTGATGGTCAGCGTGGGGGCGGGGGTGTCGGTGGGGGGCGGCGTGGGCGTGGCGGTGTTGGTCGGCTGTAGCGTGGGCGTGGCGGTGGCGGTGGGGGCAATGATGGCGATCTGCGCCCCTTCTTCGATGACCACAATATCTACTTCTTGCGAGACGGCGGCGCTGCCGGAAACGGCCGTAATCCGAAACTGCCCCGGCCCGGTTCGCGCTTCCAATACATAATCCAGTTGGGCCACGCCGTTCACGGTGGGGACGTTGGCAATGATACTCTCCAACCGTTGAATCCGGTCGAACTGGTTGAACTGCACCACGGTTCCATCAGGCACTGAGTGTCCATTCTTGTCCAGGATGACGCCCGTTTGTAAATGCAGCGTTTCTCCCACCAATGTTTCCAGCGGCGCTTCGCTGGGTGGCGCTTGAATCGTCTCTTCATCAACCAGATAAAGTTCAATCACTTGACCAGGATCGGGCTGCGTTTGGGCGAATAAATCATAGTTGATACCTTCAATATCAACTGGGGCGGCGCCGCTCAAAGGCGACTCCTGGAACAAGGCGCGCACCGAGGCATCTATGAAGGGATCGGTTTTACTATAAACGCCATAATAAGCGGTCAGTTTGCTGATTTCGGTTGTATCCAGGTAGTAGGGCGCATTGTAGGCAAAAACAATGACCTGCGTATCACGCACGATATCAGGACGGGCGGCCAGGAAATTTTTAAGGGCGCGCGATTCCGGCGCGCCGTCGAGCATGGCAAAGATAATCCAATCTGTGCTGCGGAGTGTTTCCTGGACTTGATAGCCTGGGGGGGGCGCTGCTGTGGGGAAGGGCGTAGGCGTTACGTTATCCGGCAGCGGTGTGTTCTCGGCGCTGGGCGTAACTGTATTGGTGATGACGGGGGATGGCAGGGTGATTGGCTCTGGCGCGTCCAGGAAGTTTTGCAAATCGTCAAAAGTAAAGCTGTGAATTTGCATTTCTTGCACCTGGCTGCTGCCTTCCGGGCCATATAAAGCCAGAATACGCTCTTGCAGGGCGGTGGCGCTGATGAGGGGCTGCGGCAGGCAAAAACTGCATTGCGCCGCCAGCCGGACATCGGTAAAGATGGTAATGGTGTCGCCGGCGCCGGGCGGACTGGCTAAACGTTCGGCCAATTCGTCCTGACTGGGAGCGATCAGGGTGATTGCTTCTTGCGCTAACACAAACAGGTCTACATTGCCTTGCCCGACGACATCTGTGAGAGCGGCGCTGTCTACCAGAATATTGCTTAGGGAAAAATCGCTGTGGTACTGTTTGAGTTTTAGCTGCAAGATGCGGAGCGCCGCTTCATCAACGCGCTGTTGGAAGGATTGGTCGGTGATGTATTTTTCGCGGAACCAGATGATGGTGTCGCGGATGTTGTTAAGTTGATCGTCGTAAGCGGCGCTGCCAGCGGCGAAATTAGATAGGTAGAGCAGGTCGTTTCCGGCTAACAGGGCGTCTTTAGCGACGCGCCGGTGGGGGAATTCTTGCTCGGTGTTATCGTAGAATCGTTTAACGGCGCGCACGCCCAGGGAATCGGAGACGATGACGCCGCCGTTCTGCCGCCAATCGCTGAATGTAGACAAGGCCATGAGGGTGGCGAGGGCCTGGGGGTCGAAGCTGACGGGGTTGGTGGTGGCGCGAATGTTGCCCTGGAAACCCTGGTAGCGGATGTGGGTGACGAGGAGGGCGTCGGCGGTGGCGGAACGGCCGTTACCCGCATCTGTCACCGCAAAAAATGGGGCCAACTCAATTTGTTTGAGCTGTTCCAGGGATTGACGCACGGTAGGCACTTCTTCATCTATAGGCCGGTCGCTGTTGCCGTTGCCGGGGAAATGTTTGGCGACGACGGCCAGTCGATCCTGACTGCCCATGTGAACGCCGGCCGTGTAAGCGCGCCCCATCAATCCGACCCAGTAGGGATCGCCGCCAAATGCACGCACGCCCATATCGCTGGAGCTGCCGGGGAGCGGGTTTTCCAGCACATCGAGCGATGGCCCCAATAACATATTTATGCCAACGGCAGCGAGTTCACGGCCCACGATTTCACCCACATTTTGAGCGTACTGCGGCTGCCAGGTAGCGCCAATAGCCATATTGTTGGGGAGTTCGGTGAAGCCGTTAAGAATGGCGCTGTAAGGGGAGCCGTCGCCTTCCTGGTGAATGGCGACGATGAGGGGGATGGCGGCCCGCTCTGGTTGGGATGTAGCAATAATGGATGGTTCAGTTAACAGATCGCCGGGTTGGCGATCGGTTGATTCTCGTCCTAATATTGATAGGCGCTGCAGCGCGTTGGCTAGTTCGGCAACTTGTTGGGGCGTGTTGTCCGGTTCGCCAAAGCCGGTGATATTATCGTTTTCAGGCAGCAAAATGACGCCGCCAATGCGATAGTTGATGATCAAGTCGGCGATGTCATCTTCTTGATTGGCGGCATCACCCTTGAATGTAACCATGAAAAGCTGCCCGACACGCTCTTCGATACTCATCTGATCGAGCAGCGTTTGCGCGGCGGCGCGTTGTTCAGTCGTGTCATCCGTTTGTGCGGAAACGGCCGTTTGTCTATTGCCAGACAACAGCAGCAAAAAGAGTATGGCGGTAAACTCAACCCATCGGAACCAGCGTATCATGACAAACAATATCAGACTCAGCCGAATTCAAGACCGGCCACGAATTGCACAAATTTCTTTACAATGAGATGTGGATTTCCAATCCACATCTCATACAAAAAGTGCGTTGAAACGCGCTAAAGACCCGGTTTGAGCGCAGTTCAACCCGTTTTCAACGGGTTTTTTGTCTCAGCCGTGCATTTGCAATGCACAACGATAGCCGAATGCAAAACCGAGTTTTGAACCATGCCTTATTTTCGAACGAATAAATTACTGTAACAAAACTTAACAAGGGGCGATGCGGCGTTTTTCTTTTCATTGTATTAAGTTTTGCTGACAAGATTATACCGTAGATTGCTTCATCGAACACCTGTGTTAAAATCGCTTTTGCAGCGCCAAACACCAGATTTTGCTAGTAGCCAGATGATGTTGGTTGTTTGTTCAGTCAATCTCATCTGGCTTTTTTCACGGGTAGATTATGAGCGATAAATTACGGAATATGTTGGCTGTCGTTTTAATGATCACATTAGCCGTCAGCGCCTTCACGGCCGGTTATTTTACCAACGATTTTATGGAGCTGCGGGGCGGCGGCACATTGGTGCGCGACCAGCGGGACTTTGACTTATTTTGGGAGGCCTGGGGCCGGATTGATTCTACTTTTTTGGGCGAACTGCCTACATCTAAGCAGATGACTTATGGCGCTATCCGGGGGGTTATCGCTTTGTTGGATGACCCTTATACGGTTTTTGTTGAACCGGTGGCCCGCCAGCATGAGATCCAATCGCTGCAAGGGAAATTTGGCGGCATTGGCGCTTTCCTTTCACGGCTAGAGGAAGGGGGCGACATTGTGTTGGAGCCGATGCCTGGCAATCCGGCTGAGGCGGCGGGCATTTTGTCGCAGGATGTTCTGCTGGCGGTGGATGGAACGGAGGTTACGGCCGTTATGACGGTGGCTGAAGTTGCTGATATGATTAAGGGAGATATTGGCACAATCGTTACTTTAACCGTGCGCCATCCCCAAGAGTCTGAGCCGGCTGAGATTTCGATCACGCGCGCCGCTATTCTAGATCCATCGGTGAGCTACCGACTGCTGCCGGAGGATGAGACGATTGGGTATATTCGTTTGTCCCGATTCAGCGGCGAAAGCAGCCAGGAAGTGAATAAGGCCATTCTCGATTTAAGGGATCAAGGGGCCGAAGCGTTGATTTTGGATATGCGGCATAATGGGGGCGGTTTGTTGGAAGCGGCCGTTGATGTGGCTGACCATTTCCTGACGGATGGCCCCATTTTGTACCAGCAGAGCCAGGGCGAAGGGGAGCGCGTGTATGAAGCGACTGAGGAAACGGCCGCTCCGGATACGCCGTTGGTATTGTTGGTGGATGGGGGTACGGCCAGCGCTGCCGAGATTGTCGCTGGAGCGCTGCAAGACCGGGAGCGGGCCATTTTAATCGGTGGCAGTGATACGTTTGGCAAAGGGTCTGTGCAGCTTGTTTTTGATTTGAGTGATGGCTCATCGGTGCATGTGACGTCGGCTCGCTGGTATACGCCGGATCGGAACCAGATTGACCAACAAGGATTGCACCCGGATATTTTGGTGGAAATTACACAGGCGGCGATTGATAACGGCCGTGATGAGGTGTTGGAGCGGGCCGTTGTGTCGCTGCAGAGCGAGAGTGGGGAGTGAGATGGCGATCTTCAATGTTTGTTTTTGGAGACTAGAGACTAGAGACTAATCTCACTTCCCGATTGGAATGGATCATTATGAATGAATCAGAGAATCAATCACGTAGTAAACTGCTTTGGATGGGATTGGGCGGGGCGGCGGCCGTTTCCCTGTGTATTTGTATGGCTTTAGCTGGATTTGCTATTGGGCGCTCGACGGCGGCGCCGGAAGCCATCACGGAGACGGCGACGGAGACGCAGACGGTGGAAGTGGAAGTGACGCGGGAAGTCCCGGTCATTATCGAGGCGGAAGCGCCATCTGACGGTGTGACATTGCTGCCAACGGCCGTTCCCGATACTGGCTCCACAGATACGACAATACCATCCGTTCAATCCCAACTGGACTTTTCCCTGTTCGATGAAGCCTGGGACGTCATCGAACGCAATTACGATGGCGACGCGCCTGACGAGAGCGACTTGCTTTATGCGGCTATTGAAGGCTCCATTGAGGCGCTGGATGATGATTTCACCCGTTTCATCCGGCCTGACATTGCCGCCCGCTTACGCGAGGATATGGGCGGCTCCGTTTCCGGCATCGGCGCCTTTGTAACCGAAAATGAGGAAGGATTCTTTGAAATCGTCGCCCCCATGGCCGGCCAACCGGCCGAATTAGCCGGCTTGCTCTCCGGGGACATCGTTATTGAAGTGGATGGCGAGTCGGTTATCGGCATCAGTTTCGATGAAGTTATATTGTTGGTGCGCGGGCCAAGCGGAACCACCGTTAATCTGACTATTGCCCGCGAAGGCGAAGCGGAACCGTTAGAATTCACCATCGTGCGCACGACGTTTGAAGTGCCGGTTGTGGAATCAGAAATGCTGCCGGATAATATCGCTTATGTGCGTTTGCTGGAATTCAACCGGGCGGCTGAGAGCAGTTTGTCGGCCGCGCTGGACGACCTGTTGGCGCAAAATCCGCAGGCAATCATCCTCGATTTACGCAATAATCCGGGCGGCTTTCTCGACCAATCTCTTGCCGTTGCCGATATATTTTTGCCGGAAGGTGTGGTATTGTATGAGCGTAATCGCAATGGGCTGGACGAAACTTTCCGCTCTGATGACGGGGATGCCGCCGAGACAATCCAACTGGTACTGTTGGTGAATGGAGCCAGCGCCAGCGCATCGGAGATTGTGGCCGGCGCGGTTCAGGATAGGGGACGGGGTACGCTTATTGGCGCAACGACGTTTGGTAAAGGCTCTGTCCAAACCGTTCAGACGCTGTCGGACGGCTCTGAACTGCGCGTGACGATTGCGCGGTGGTATACGCCTGATGATCATAGTATTGATAAGGAAGGGATTACGCCGGATATTGAGGTTGAATTGGCGGCGGACGCCGGCAGTGATGGAGAAGACGCTCAGTTACAACGGGCGGTTGCGTATATTTTGACGGGACAATAAAGATTGATGATTAATGATTGATGATTTAATCATCAATCATTAATCATCAATTATCCGGCTCGATAAAGATAATGGGTATTAAAATCGTTTCTAATAACAAACGGGCGACGTTTGATTATCATTTGCTAGAGCGTTTTGAGGCGGGACTGGTGTTGACGGGCACGGAGATTAAATCTGTCCGGGCAGGGCGGGTGAGTTTGCGGCGCGGCTATGTGCAGGCGCGGGGGGATGAGTTGTGGCTGGTGGAGGCGCACATTGCTCAGTATGAGCATGGCAACCGGGAGAACCATGAGCCGACCCGGCCGCGTAAATTGCTGCTGCACCGGCGGCAAATTAACAAGATCATTGATGAGTTGAACCGGAAGAAGTTAACGGCCGTTCCCACCAAAATGTACCTGAAAAACGGCCGTGCCAAAGTGGAAATTGCCCTGGCGCGCGGCAAACATAAATACGACAAGCGGGCCGATCTGGCCAAACAGGACGATCAGCGGCGGATGGAACGGGCCTTACGTGAGAAATACCGGTAAGATCTGCCAGAGAAAAGCGCCTACCCATTACTGAACGCCACCCCAGCCCTGGCTTAATAAAATCAGCGAGGATAGACTTCGTGCCTGAAAAATCCTTTCGCCAGCGACAAACGATCGGGGCCGTCATTATTTATGCTTTATTAGCGGTTCTGATGACCTGGCCCCTGGCCGCGCAGCTTGGTACGGCTATCCCCGGCAAAATTGGCGATGCCTACGTACACCTGTGGACATTTAACTGGCTCAAACAAGCTCTCCTGACCGGGCAAAATCCCTTCTATACCAACCGCATTTTTTATCCCGACGGCGTGTCCCTGCTTAATCATAATTTAGCCTGGGTAAACTTTGCCGTCTGGCTGCCCGTGCAAGCCATTGTGGGCGAAACCGCGGCCTATTCGCTGACGTTCATGGCGATCTTTGCCTTCAACGCGCTGGCCGTTTACTGGCTGGCGCGGGAAGTCATCGGGTCAGCCAGGGCTGCTTTTGTAGCCGGGTTAATTGGCGGCTTTTGGCCGTATAACCTGTCCCATCACGGTCATCCCAACTTGATCCTGGTTGGTTGGCTGTCGTTCCATCTGCTTTATCTGCGCCGCGCCTTCGCTAACAGACGCGCCAAAGACATTATCCTAGCGGCCGTCTTCCTGGCCTTGCTGGGGCTGACGCGCTGGCAGTTACTATTTATAAGCATGTTTGCCATCGCCTTATTTGTCCTGCGTGACCTCATCACGTCCCGGAGACAGTGGCGGGCAATGTTGAAAAGCGTATGGTGGGTGGGGGGGATTGCCTTCTTGTTAATGGCGCCGCTGCTGCTGCCGGTGATGACCTATCAACTTACGCGAACACATCCGGAGGATGCGCTTGTGGAGGAAGCCGCTTATGGCGCTGATCTGTTAGCTTATTTTGTGCCCAGCCGCTATCATCCGCTGTGGGGCGAGCAGGCGATGACGGTTTACCGCAATTTTGTGGGGAGTCGCAATTATGTGCGCTCAATTGGCTATACGGCGCTCTTCCTGAGCTTGCTGGGCCTGGCAATGAATTGGCGGAAGTCACGATTCTGGTTGTTAATGGCCTTGGTATATGTGCTGCTGGCGCTGGGACCGACGCTGTACGTGAACGGCGTCCCTATGGTTGCTTTACCGTATCGTTGGATTCAGGATAGCTTTTTATTTCAAATGGTGCGGTTTCCTGATCGTTTTAATGTCGTTTTGAGCTTACCGGTGGCCTTGTTGGCCGGGTTTGGGACGGCCGCGCTTTTGCAGATGCGCCGGTTGGCGGCTTTTGCGCTGCCGCTTATGGCCCTGCTGCCAGCGTTGATTGTGGCTGAATCTATGGCGTCTTATGCCTTGCTGCCTTTGGATGTGCCGGCCTGGTATGAGACGCTGGCCAAAATGGACGGGGATTTTGGGGTAGCGGATGTGCCTGGCTATTCGAATAATAATGACCGATATGTGCGGCAGTATATGGTGTATCAGCTTACGCATGGCAAAGCGTTGGTGGAGGGGCGAATTGCCCGGCCGCCGCGCGAGGCGTTTGGGTTTATTGACAGCGTGCCTTTGCTGAGTCATCTGCGTGGGGCTGCGGATCCGCCTGAGACGGTGGTGAATGTCTCGCATCAATTGCAACTGCTGCATGAGGCTAATGTGCGGTTTTTAATTGTACACAAGCGGTTTTTGGAGGCGGAGCAGGTGGCGGCCTGGAAGGAGTGGTTGGCGGTTGCTCCGGCTTATGAGGATGCTGATCTTGTGGTTTATGAGACAGATACGGCCGTTATCCCCCCCGCTGCTTTTTTGACCGATGAATTGGCGTTGGACGAGAACGGCCGTCCTGTCATTGGCTTGATGGCGGTTAGCGCTGCGCCGGGAACGGCCGTTCAGGGAGACTGGGTGACAGTAAACGCTGTTTGGGGCGGGATGACGGCCGTTCACCAGGATTACAACCTGTGCGTGAGTTTGGGGAGCGATAGGCCGTCTGTAGACGCCGTCCATTGCCAGCCACTCGCCCCGGATTGGCCCACCTCCCGCTGGCAAGCCAACGAAATTGTGCGCGCCGTCTACAAATTCCAGCTCGACCCATTTATGGCTGGCGGCCAACAAACCATTTTCATGACTATCGTTGATGACCAGGGAAGCATCGTGGGAAAGCTGCTGAATGTAGGGAGATTGACCGTAACCGCGCTGCCCCGCGTGTTCACCCGGCCCGCAATTGCCAATCAAACAAATGTGACCTGGAACGACGAAATCTCGCTGCTGGGTTACGAATATAGCGCTGGGGATACCGCCGCCCGTGAACTAACCCTGTACTGGCAGGCAGAACGGCGGATGGAACAATCCTACAAGATATTTGTTCATCTGGTTGACAGCGCCGGCAATATCGCCGCTCAGTCCGACCTGATCCCCCGCAGTTGGACGTATCCCACAAACTGGTGGGAACAAAGCGAAATTATTGCCGATACAATTTCCCTGCCGGTTGCTGGCCTTGCTTCCGGCGAATATGGTGTGTGGTTGGGCCTTTACGATCCGGATACCGGTAAAAGATTGTCGCCGCTGCCGTCTGGTTTGACCGCTAACGACGCGCTGTGGTTGACAACGATTGTGATTGACCAGGTTGACTGAACCCGATTTCGGCAAAACGATCCGGGCATCTTTGCAGGGGACAGGAGACAGAAGTAGCGGCCTGCCACCGTACCAAAGTGGTCGATAAATCAAAAATGCCAGATTTTCTTAATTTTGATGGTAATAATAAGAGAATACACTGTTGCTATAGAATGACGGTGTGCTTTTATCGCCAAGCTGCCGCGTAAGTAATCGTTCCGTTTCAGCAGGAAGTGGAGATGAATATCAGTAGTTTTAACGAAGAATACGACCCTGTTTTTCTCAAAGAAATTGCGGGGACAAACAAGGCCCGCCGATCTGATTGGCTGGACAAGCGCTTTTCGCCCTTGCGACTTTTGGCAATATCTGTCAATGCTATCATTGTCGCTACAGCTGTTGCCGTTATGTCGTCTGAGGTACTCATAGAAGGCAGCACGCTGTCATCAATAACCGGTATCTTTGAAACCGTCTTCGTTGCCCTCACCTTAATCGTTATTGTTTTGCCTTTGCAATTCTTTCTTTCATACCAGCCATTGCTCCGCTACATGCGGCAGCTGGAACGGACAGATCGGCAGTTATATTTGTTGATTTCCGCTTTTGAATCGGCTGACGACGCCATCGTCATCACCGATAGGCAAGGGAATGTGGAGTGGTCTAACGCGGCCTTTACGGAGATGACCGGCTATCCCTTTGAACAGGCTTTACACCAAAATCTGCGTTTATTTGAATCAGACCAATTTGACGATGTGAATCATGAGCGGTTATGGGAAACGATTCTTTCGGGGCAGGTTTGGCGGGGAGAACTGCTCAACCGTCGCCGTGATGGGCAGCTCTATACCGAGGAACAGATTATCAGCCCTGTTCGGGATGAGCATGGCGATATTTCTCATTTTATCTTCCTTAAAAAGGATATTACATCTCAAAAAGAGTTAGAGAGTCAAATCAAACGCAAAGATCAGGAACTGCTCACGCTAACCTATGCCGAGCAAGGACAGCGCCTTCTGGCTGAGGGATTGATTCAGGTGACATTGGCATTAAATGCTAATCTCGATCTTGATGGCGTGCTGCAGCGCATTCTTGCACAAACGCAAAACGTGACAAAATGTGATGCCGTTGCGGTCTCGATATACAAAGAGAATAATAAATTAGAGTGGTTGCATCGCGGGTTAGATGATCGGTCGATATCGCAAACTGTTTTGGAAACAAGTATCCCGATGGGTATGTTTACCCATGAGCCAATGAATGATTCCTTCCAGCCGGTGAGGATTGGGGATACGCTTAACGATCCTTTATGGCGTCGTGTTTCTGGCTTTGAATGGGTGAAATCGTATACGGCCGTTTCCCTTATAGCTGAAAATGAAAATGAATGCGTTGGTTTCTTAAATCTGTTTAGCTCTCAAACTGAGTTCTTTGGCAAAGATACGGTAAATCTTTTACAGGCTTTCGCCGTCCATGCCGTCGTTGCCGTCCGGAATGCGCAATTGTATCAAGATGCGTTGAATGCCCGCCAAACGGCGGAGACTTTGGGGGCTGCCAGCCAGGATTTAGCCCAGTCGCTTAGTTTAGACAGTGTGATGAACGTGTTGTTAGACCACTTGAAAAAAAGTATGACTTTTGACAGCGCCTCGGTCATTCTAATCCACCACGAAACACGTATGGCTGTTCGGGCGACGCAGGGCACGAAACTGGCGAACAGACAGGCGAAAGATTTTTCCGTTGTATATAATGCCCAAAACAGCCCTCATATCTTAAATTTGCTCTCGTCACAAAAGACAATAGTTATATCTGATACAAGTGCATATCCTGGATGGAAGCCGCTCATAAATGGAGAAAATGCGGGGAATTGGCTGGGTATTCCGTTGATAGTAAATGACAAAGCGATCGGGTTATGTGAGTTTAATAAAATTGAACCTGAATTCTTTACCCCCAGCCATATATCGCTGGCAGAAGCGTTGGTTGGACAGGCAGCCGTCGCTATCCAAAATGCCTGGTTGTTTGAACAGGTGCGTTCCGGGCGTGAACGGCTGCAATCTCTCTCGCACCGGCTGGTAGAAGTGCAAGAGATGGAACGCCGCTATATTTCCCGAGAGTTACATGACGAAGCCGGACAGGCATTGGCTTCTCTTAGAATTGGGTTACATTTATTGGAACGCGAGGCCGATCGTCCAGAGGCAATTATAGCCGGCGTGACGGATATGAAACGCCAAGTTGAGACGATTTTAGAGAACCTGCATCGGTTGGCCGCTGACTTGCGACCGGTAAGCCTGGATCATCTGGGGTTGGTTGTGGCGATGTGTCAGTATGTGGAAGCGATCAGCGAAAAATATGGAATCGTTGCGGAATTTGAAGCGGTAGGATTCGAAGACCGCCTTCCTTCTAAAATTGAAACGGCCGTCTACCGAATCGTACAAGAAGCCCTCACCAACGTTCTCCGACATTCCCAAGCTTCACGCGTAGATGTCATTCTTGAACAGCAGCCGGGGAAACTCGTCATTATTGTCGAAGATAACGGCGTTGGATTTGATCCCGTTGCCGCCATGTCCAGCGGTCGCCTGGGCCTGGTTGGAATACGTGAGCGGGCCGAAATGCTGTCGGGAACATTGATACTGAACAGCGATCCCGGAATTGGAGCGACATTAAGATTGGAGATACCTTATGACAATTCGAATACTTATAGCTGATGATCATGTTCTACTCCGCGCCGGTTTGCGCGTTCTCTTAAACATTGAGCCTGACCTGGAAGTTGTTGGTGAAGCCAGCGACGGCCTGAGCGCTGTAAGCCTTGCCCAGACGTTGCAGCCCGATGTTATCTTAATGGATATTAGTATGCCTGGCCTCAGTGGTATCGAAGCGACCCGGCAGCTTCATCAGAAATACCCTAACATAAATATACTCATCCTGACTATCCATGAAGATGATTGCTTATTAGAAGAACTCATTCGGATCGGCGCCTCAGGCTTCATTCTTAAACGAGCGCTCGAGTCAGAATTAGTTGATGCGATTAAAGCTGTTGCCCGTGGCGACTTGTATGTTCATCCGGCCATGACCCGTGCCCTTTTTTTACAGCAAACGTCAACCGTAGAACCAGAACCGCATGACGTACTGACCCCACGAGAGTTAGAAGTATTGCGTCATATCGCTGCCGGTCATACAAACCGTGAGATTGCCGAACAATTGGCCATCAGCGTGCGTACAGTCGAAAGCCACCGCGCCAACCTGATGGACAAACTTGACTTGCGTAACCGCGCCAGTTTGGTACGTTATGCTGCTCAAAACAACCTGCTCGATTTGGAAGAATCTCCATATAAAGCCGGATAAGCGGCTTTTGTCTTGTACAATTCGTATTCGTATTTTATACGGATATAAATCGCCCGTCCTGCGTAGTATCCCTCATATTTCCCCGTCATAATTCCGTGCAGACTACACTTCACAATTGACTGTTTCTTCTTGTAAACTATACACAGATATAGTAGTACCAAAGGGCTATTGACACTCTGTAGCCCCGAAGCCGGTGCGATTCACTGCCAAGTAGATTACAGCAGTGGGAGAAAGCCGCCAAGCTAACAAACTTACTGCTACTCAAGAAGTAATAAACCACATCCGACGAAAACAACACAGCTGTTAACGGAGGTCAATGTGCCCGTTCATCATGCTTATCGCCCGTTACCCCAGGAGACAGATTATGCAGCCAGGGCAATATTTAAGAGGGAGAACGTATATTTGATAATTGGGGATCAGATTGACTCGTTATTTGGCGAATTGAATATGGATCATTTAAGCGCATTTGATGACCAGCCAACGACTGTTCTTTTCGTTCTGGCAATGGTAACGCTTTTTCAGATCGCGGAGAATCTGTCTGATCGTCAGGCGGCTGATGCGATTCGTATGCGGCTGGACTGGAAATACGCCTTGCATTTACCAATAAATTATCCTGGCTGGGATCATGCCGCCTTGAGCGAATTTCGCCAACAACTTCAACATAATACATTCGGCCAGGATGTCTTGCAAGGCATGATGATCTGTTTGAAAAAACTGGACCTCTTCGGGCATAGGGAAAGTCGTTGGGAACATGTCATTGATGCTGTGAATGAGTTGAATACCCTGAATAAATTGATCGATGTTCGGGAAATGGTGAGCCAGACGATTGAATCTTTGGCAGCCATTCAACCGGAATGGCTGCGGCTCATCAGCCTGCCTCATTGGTTTGAACGATACAGCTTTTCTTGTCCTATCTGGCATCTTCCCGCTTCCTCAGAAGAACAGGAAATTATTATTAAGGCCATAGAAAAAGATATAGGTTATTTACTTGAGGCGGCTGGAAAAAATGATGCGCCTAATCTAGTTTTCTTGCCCGAAATGCAGAATTTAAGACACGTATGGCAGCAACGGCATCAGCACGAATCTATTAATAAGGACCTGTCTCTGTGAAAAAGGGAGGCAGTGTTTTTTGTGGTACGGCCGTAGATGAAGGTGAACGGCCGTATTTCTTCAATAAACAAGAGACGATGTGGCATCGTCTTGGCATTAAATTCAATTTTTGGGAGGTGTGGATGAAACACAAGAATCGTCAACCTGTTCTTCTTTGCATCAAAATCAATTCTTTTAGGAGGTCTGTATGATGCCTAAAAAATCTGCGCTATTCCTCATGGGAGGATTAGCCATATTTGCGATCGTACTCTTTTCTGTAGCCCGTTCCCCATTGCCCTCCACGACCGCTCAGACCACCAGCACCTTGTCCTTGCGAGTGGAAAGCGCTCGTGATGAACCGAATGCTCCTGGTGGTCCAGTAACGCGAGGCGATGCGGTAACTCAGTATAAATATCTCATCAACGTAGATAACACCGGGGATCCCACCCAGGATCGTTTACCCGGTTGTTCACCAGAGGATGCCGGCTACCCAGACACGTGTGATTGGCCCTCTATTCGGGCCGTTCCCGGTGCAGCCCCCATTTTCACCCAGGGGAATCAAGACGACTTCAATGGCGTTTTGAATGCCGGCATTAACCTCCCCCCAGGTAAATACCTGGTCTCAATTCTGGCCGATGGTTATAAAATGGGCGGCGCGCACTTCACGGTGCCTTTGCCCGATCCTGACCCAGTGACGGGCGCCAATGTCGTCGCCGAAATTCAACCCCACCCGCTGCCCCCGGCCACGATACGCATCAAAGTGTTTGAAGATGTGTCTTCGGTCAACGGCCAGTTTGATGCGCCCGTGGAGCAAGGACTGGCTGGCTTTAGGGCCATTGTTAATGACATCGCCGGTGAGATTTCGGTTGATTTGTTCGGCAACCCGCTGTGTACGACTTATGATGCGGTCGGGAATATCACCGGCCAAACGGACTGCCTGATCAGCGATATCAATGGCGATATTGTCATTCCCAATGTGGGTTCCAACCGCTATGACGTATTCGTTGTCCCGCCTGACGGCGAGGTGTGGGTGGAAACCACTACACTGGAAGGCTCGTGGAGCTGGGATACCTGGCTGCAGGAAGGTGGCACCGGCCTGGATAATGAGTTTGTCGTTGCCGGCGAACCTTTCCCCTGGACGATTTTTGGCTTTGTACGGCCGACTGATTTGCTTAATGATCAGAGCGTTACCGGCGGGGTGAGCGGCACGATTGTCTCCGCTTCGGTTTATCTGCCCCAAACGGGCGGCCTTCCTTATTATGGCGATATTTGGAACGGGTTTAACGGTTCAAAAGTGACCGGCCCAATTGATAACGCCTGGGTTGCTTTGTCTGATTTTCAAAATGGCGACACGGCCGTTTACGTTGGGCCAGCCAATGAAGACGGCAGCTTCCAGATTGATAACGTCCCTGACGGCAATTACCTGTTCACCTGGTGGGATTATGATTTGCATTACATCCTCGATTGGATACAGGTCACTGTCACCGACGGCCAGATTTACGACATGGGCACCCCCTTCCTCACCGGCTGGTTCACCAAAGTTGATGGCTACGTCTTTAACGACCAAAACAAAAACGGCCAAAAAGACCCTGGCGAACCTGGTTTAGCCAACTACCTGGTGGTGCTCAGAGACCGCGATAACAGCGAAATTGACCGTATGACCATCGCCGTTACCACTGATCCCACTGGTTACTACGTCTTTGATAAAGTGTACCCCATGACCTCCTGGATGGTCCTGGAAGCGTATAACGATCGCTTCTACACAACGGGCATTACTTTCCAAGTAGAAAACCAAGTCGATCCCAATACAGGCCAGCCTACGTCATACTATAATAATCAATCTGGCCCAACGACAATTGTGGGCGACGGCGTAGATGTCGGTATTTTGCCAGTCCTGGGGCAGTCTGCCCGCCTGGATTGGGGCGTTCATCCGTATGAGGCCGGTACCAATGGCGGTATCGTCGGGTCCGTCTTCTACGATACAACGCGTAACGAATTGGATCCGCGTTATCAAGCCGCCGAACCCTGGTCTCCTGGTATTCCCGATATTAACCTTAACCTATATGAACCAGTCCACTGTACCGATCCACTAACGCAATCTTGCGATGCGCGCGGCGATTATCAGTTAAACCCGGATGGTTCTTACATGAGAGGTCCGTTGTTGAATACAACGACAACCGAGGCCTGGACTCAGCCTACTGATTGTGTGGCCCGTGATCCGAACGGTAACGCACTACTAAACCCGCAAGATCAGCAGGTACTGCCTCACGATCCTCAGACCGGCAAGCGCTGTCTCGAAGGACCGTTGGTGGGAACTCAGATTGAGAGCGGCTTTGCGACACTGGACGGTAACTGGGGCTTCACTGAAGGCTGTTTTGGCCCTGGCGGCGCGCTTAGCGAAGGCGTTTGTGCCGATGGCACGGCTCCGGTCTCGCTGCCTGGTGAAGATTACCTGGTTGAGGTGGCTATTCCCAATGATTCACTGGGACGGCCGTTATACCAGGTCGTCCGTGAAGAAGATATCAACGTATATGGCGGTGACCAATTCGTACCCCAGGTGCCTCCCCCGGCTTGCGCTGGCGCCTTGCACACGGTGGACGTCGCCGGTATCTTGCCCGATGGGCCAAACGCAGTAATTAATCCCAGTTTCGCCGATGTCGGAGGCAGCCCCTTTGAGGGCGCGCAAAAGCCGCTCTGCGACATCAAGCTGGTCACACTCGCCAACGGCAAGTCCGTTGCCCCGATCTTCACCCTCTTCACCGAAGTGCCTATCGCCGGTAAATGGAAAGGGTACATCATTGATGACCTGACCGTATCCACCAATCCGATAGACTTGAGCTATGGCGAGAAGGCGGGTATGCCCAATGCGCCCATTGGCATTTACGACTTTAACAATAACCTGGTGACCACAATCGAGTCGGATCCCAACGGCGTTTTTGAGGTGCTGCTGCCTTCGACCCATTCCGTCAACTGTCCGACGCCCTCTGGCGTTTGCCCCAACGTGTATTACATGTTAGGCAACGATCCCGGTCAGCCGGGGCAGTTGAATGCCAACTACAGCCCGCAGTATCGCACCATTGGCGCCAGCTTCGAAATCTATCCGGGGTTGATTGTCCCCTCTGACCTGGCGCCCACGCAGATTGTACCTGGCGTCCTGGCGGCTGGATCGTTGTTCAGCGCGCCGCCGCAGTGTACACTCAATGATCCCCTTAACCCAGTAACCCCAGAAATATTCGCTGTATCTAAGCCTTACCATGAGGTTGCTCTGGGCGATGGCGCGATTACTATCCAGGGGCAGGGCTTTGGCCTGCCCGGCGCAGGCAGCAAGGCGCTGCTCAATGGTGTTACCTCGCTACCCATCACCGGATGGACGGATACCCAAATTGATGTGACCTTGCCGGCCGCAACGCCCCCAGGCGCATATCAATTGTCCATCACGGCCGATAACGGCAACCATACCGTAAATGGCCTGACCTTCCATGTGTTGGGCGCCGGTTACAACCCGGTTGTTTATGAAGTTGGCCCGACATATGCCTATGCGACTATCCAGAGCGCGATTGACGCGGCCTCGACTAACGATCCTGGCAATGCTCTGGTTGTTGTTTACCCGGATGCGCCGGCGCAGTGGAACCCGGCCGGTCTTTACTATGAAAATGTAGTGCTGTACGCGCCGATCAAGTTGCAGGGTATTGGCCCTGGCGGTATCTACCCTGACAATACGGCCGTACTCGGTTCCGTCATTGATGGCCGCGGCGTGGCTGGCGACACCGGTTATGCAGCTGCCTGGCTGGCCTTTGTGACCAGCCTGACCTGGGATGGCCCACAGGCCATCTACGAAGGCCCGGTCGTCTACGTCCTGGCGGAAGACGGTGAATTCACCAATACCTTCCCGGCTACCGTAGACGGCTTCATTATCCAGGGCGGCGACCAGCAGGGTTTCCCCAACCAGTTGAATCCGGTTGACCCAACGCAGAAAGACGTAGCGGCCGTACAAGGCGGCGGCATCTTCGCCAACGCCTACGCCAACTACCTGCAAATTACCAACAACATCTTGCAGAGCAACGGCGGCGCTTACGCCAGCGCTATCCGCATGGGGACGCCGCATCTGCCGGGGGCGATGAACGATAACCAAAACGATTTCGTGCGCATCGCCAACAACCGCATCCTGGCCAACGGCGGCACTAACCTGGCCGGTGGCGTTGGTATCTTCTCCGGTACGGAAGGCTACGAGATCGCTTATAACGACATCTGTGGCAACTTCTCAGCCGAGTACGGCGGCGGCATCAGCCATTATGGCTTCAGCCCCGGCGGCCAGATCCACCACAACCGGATCTACTTCAATCGCTCCTATGACGAAGGCGGCGGTATCATGATCGCAGGCGAACTTCCAGCCGATTTCACCACCCTATCACCTGGTTCCGGGCCAGTAGACATCTACGCTAACTTGATCCAGGCCAACCTGGGTAACGATGACGGCGGCGGTTTGCGCTTCTTAATGTCCGGCGACTTCCCGTTCAATGTCTACAACAACATCATCGTCAACAACATCTCAACCCATGAAGGTGGCGGCGTCTCCTTGAGTGATGCACCCGACGTGCGCTTCTACAACAACACAGTGATGAAAAACATCACCACCGCAACGGCGATGACGAGCAATGGCTCACCGGCTCCGGCTGGCCTGTCCAGCTCGCGCAACAGTACCACGCTGCAAAATACGCTGCCGCCTGGCTCGCCGATCTTCAGCGACCCGCTGTTGTTTAACAATATCTTCTGGGATAACCGGGCCGGCGCTTATACCGGCGGTACGGTGGTAGGCATTGGTCTGGCAGGAGACCCCAACCCGATCAATAATTGGGACCTGGGCGTAGCCGATGGCACGGGCCTGTTAGCGCCGACCAACTCGATGCTGCAAGTGACCGCCGGGACCATCCCGGATGGCAGCAACATCGTTGGCTTAGATCCGTTGGTAGGCTCCTTGTACGATACCTCGGTTCGGGTACTACCCTGGCGCGGCAACCCTCGCTTTGTGGACATTCTTATTGTGACAGCCGATGCGACGCCTAACCTGTTGGGTAACTATCACCTGCAGCCGACCTCTCCGGCGTTTGACGCCGGCGCGGTCAGCAAAGGTGTCATCAATGCCCCGTTCGATGACATTGATGGCGACCTGCGCCCTGCCGACAATGGCTATGAAATGGGCGCGGATGAGATAGGTAGCGCCGCTCCGGCTTCTCAGATGTACTTCTCAACTGTCGGTGGCAATGTCATTCCAGGCGTGGGCGGCACCAATGATGATGCCGACATTTACAACTGGGATGGCGCTGCTTTCGGCCGGGTGTTCGATGCCTCGGTTGAAGGATTGCCCGGTCACGCCGATATTGACGGTCTGGTTATAGTTTCACCTACCCAATTCTATATATCCTTCAACCGCAACGACGGCACAATTGTACCCGGCTTAGGAATCGTTGAGGACGAGGATGTTGTCTTCTATGATGCCGGTGTTTGGACACTGTACTTTGACGGCAGCGCTCACGGACTGGTTGAAGACAGCCAGGACTTGGATGCCATAGATATTGTTGGGAATGTTCTTTACTTCTCGACATCGGCCAATAGTGTGATTGCAGGTGTGCCTGGTATGGTTGATGATGCTGATATCATCAGTTGGGATGGCGCCAACTTCAGCCTCGTGTTTGATGCCTCGGCCGAAGGATTGCCCGGCAATGCCGATATTGATGGTCTGGATATGGTGTTAGCGACTACTTTCTATATGACATTCAATAGAAACGGCGGCGTAACTGTACCCGGTGGCGTAGGTATTGTTCAGGATGAAGACGTGGTTCTATATGATGCTGGCGCTTGGTCGTTGTACTTTGACGGCGCAGCTCACGGCCTGAATGTTGCTGATGGACAAGACTTGGATGCGCTTGCGCTTCCCTGATAACTAACTGTTTCCCGTTTTCATGCCCCTTTCTCCAGAAGAGAGGGGCGGGAGGATGGGGATAGGTAAGATCGCTTCTAGATTTGGAGGTTGGTGTCATAACTAATTCCAAAGCTAGTAAAGGAGATATCTAATGACTAAAAAATTCTATCGCCGCAATTTGACACGACGCGACTTTCTCAAAGTTGCTGGTGGCACGTTGGCAGCGGCGGCCGGAGCGAAAATTTTACCTGGCTATCTGGGGAAGAACGTGTTAAGTCCGGTCAGCGTCGGCGTGGCCAATGCACAGGACCCCCCCCCAGATTTATACTTTGCGGGGACGGATTCCTGGATTTCGTTACCGCCGGTTCCCGGCATTCCACCTTTTTTCCCTGATGATGCGGCGCCGCCAGGTTTCAATACCTATATGTTTGGCTTCCGCAATGTAACCGGAATGAGCAAGGCTCAAATTGAAGCCCAGAAAGGAAAGGCACAGATTCCGTCCCCGCTTTTTTGGCTCAATCAGTATGATCCGAATACACAGGCGAATGAGTTCCAGATCAAATTAACGAATCTGGGCTTGGTGATGCGGCCTGACTTGTTCGATCATCATTCGATCCACTTTCATGGTCTTCGGCACATTATTCCCTTCTTTGATGGAGAACCACATGCCTCGGTAACAGTGCCGATTGGGCGTGAGTTTACTTACGTTTACCGGGTACGCGAACCGGGAACTTATATGTATCACTGCCATGTGGAAGATGTAGAACATGTTCATTTGGGCATGACTGGTCTTGTGTTTGTCCGACCGGCCCAGGATGGCACGCCTTTTGTTTACAGTGGCAACGGCCGTACCTACACCCGGTTTGCTTACAATGACGGTGACGGCTCGACCGGTTTTGACCGCGAGTTTGCGCTGTTAATGACGGAAGTTTGGGCAGAGGCCCACTGGGATTTCTCTCACGTCCAGCTACCAGAGTGGAGTGAATATAAGCCCGAATTCTTCTTGCTAAACGGCCGTGCCTATCCCGATACTCTGGCCCCCAATGGTTCAGTCGATCCCTTCAACCCGGTTCGGGATGCCAACGGCGACTTGATTCCCACACCGGGTTATGAACACCTCCAGTACCAGCCGCTCTCTTCATTGATAACCTGCAATGAAGGTGACCGGGTGTTGTTACGTTTTGCTAACTTGGGTTTCACCCAGCAAAACATGACCCTGGCCGGCATCAAGATGGGCATCGTAGGCAAGGATGCGACGCCGTTGCGTGGGCGTGATGGGACAGACCAAAGCTATCAGACCAACAGCGTCTTCATGGCTGCCGGTGAAAGCTATGACGGTATCTTCACGGCCCCGCCATACCAGGGGCCAGGCCCATATGACACGTATCTGCTTTACAACCGCGTCTACAATCATTCCAGTAACCAAGGCCCCTCCGGCTTCGGCGGACAAACGACCGAAGTTCGGGTGTATCCTGCTACCACGTTAGGTCCGCAGTTGATTCCTAACACCTGAGTCAGGAACTTGAGTAGATAAGAAGGAGCGTAAAAATGCGAACACTAATATTCAAAAAGATGCGATGGGTACTGACGTTGCTGGTGGGCCTGGTACTCTTTTCTGCTGCGTCTGCAATTAACACTTTTCAGGTGGCCGATGCCCAGGCTCCGCCCAGCGAAGGCATCGTCTGTACCGCCAGCCCTGACTCAACCTTCACTTTGACCACAAAATCCGGTTACATTGGCACGCCCGATGATAATGTCATCTTCATGTGGGGCTATTCCGAAGGAACGGCTCCCTTCCAACACCCAGGGCCGGTGCTGTGTGTCAACGAGGGCGACACAGTCACCGTCATTTTGCATAATACCCTGGCTGAAGATGTTTCTATTACTTTCCCCGGTCAGGAGGATGTATTAGCCGATGGCGAACCGGCCCAGCCGCAGTTTGATACGGGAGGTAATCTCACCTCATTTACGAATGTCGCCCCGGCGAACGGCGGCAGCATTACTTATAGTTTTGTTGCTTCTCGCCCTGGTACATTCCTGTATAAGAGCGGTACAGACCCGCTGAAACAGGTGCGTATGGGTTTATTTGGCGCGTTGATAGTGCAGCCGCCGGATGGGCCTAACGGCGAGCGTTACGCTAATGACCGCCCTGACAGCCAGTACAATCCGGATACGGAATTCATGATGCTGTTATCGGAGATTGATCCCTTCCTTAACCAGGCTGTTGAACGCGGTGACCCGTTTGATATGAACAACTATAAGCCGCGTTACTGGTTAATGAACGGACGCGGTTTCCCGGACACCATCGCGCCTAATTTCGCGTCCTGGCTGCCCAGCCAGCCTTACGGCTCCTTGCCGCGTGTCCATCCATTTAATGATACGGTTGCCCCAACGGACCCAGCATATAATCCGTTGATGTCGCTGACCCGTTACCTGAATGTAGGGAGCGAGGATATCCCGATACACCCCCACAGCAAGAGCGCCTTAATCATTACTCGTGATGGGTATCCGCTTGCAGGGCCGGCCGGCGAGGATTTTGCCCATGAGCAATTCTCGCTCCCAGCGGCTCCCGGCCAGACATGGGACGGCCTCTTTAACTGGTATGACACGGAAAATTATGATCCTGTCACCAACCCGATTCCCGTGACCATACCCAACATGCAGAACCTGGCTTTTGGTCAGTTGTTCAGCGGCAGCCCTTATCTGGGTGATGAAGGATCCCTGCCGGTAGGCCACACGTCGTTGACTCAGTGCGGTGAGTATTATCAAATCTCGCATGTTCACGCGCTGCAAAAGATTACGTCCTGGGGCGCGCCGGCATCAGGGCCTATCACCTTTTTGCGTATCGATCCGCCGCTGCCGAATAACTGCCCGTAAGCAGGCAACAGGAATGAGGTGAATCCTATGAATACAACATTAAGTAAGTACAAATTCTGGTTGGGCGCGATGCTGCTTGTGGTCATGATGATGATCATGACGCCGGTGTTTGCCCAAGGCGGCAGTGATCTTGCCGTTACCAAGTCGGTGGATAATGCGACTCCTTATCAAGGTGAAAACATTGTCTATACGATTATTGTCACAAATAATGGGCCTGATCCAGCAACGGCCGTTAATGTGATTGATTTCTTGCCCAGCGGCGTAACCTACGTCAGTGATGACAGCGCTGGCGCGTATAACAACCTCACCGGGTTCTGGACTGTGGGGTCATTGGCTAATGGCGCTTCGGCAACCTTGAACATCACCGGCACAGTTGCGGCCGTTGATGGGACAACTGTTTTCAATTCAGCTATCGTTTTTGGCGCGCCAGACCCCAACACAGGCAATAACTCGGCCGTTGCGATCTTTACTGTCGTCAATCAGGCTGACCTGGGTATTGATAAAATAGTGGACAACAGCACGCCCTATTTTGGCAGCAATGTGGTTTACACGCTGACGGCAACGAACGCCGGGCCAAATGATGCTAATTCCGTCTCCGTCACTGATCTTTTGCCCGCGGGCTTAACCTATGTCAGTGACACTGGGGCCGGCGCTTACGACAGTGTGAGCGGGATATGGACGGTTGGCACAATAACGGCTGGCGGTTCAGCGGCGCTGGACATCACAGCCACAGTGAATGCGGCTGATGGCACGATTATCGCCAACGGCGCTGCCATTACCGGCGCTGAGGTGGACAATAACGCGCTCAACGATTCGACCAGCATAGACGTAATTGTCACCAATGTAGCCGATCTCGGCATCACCAAAACGGTTGACAACGCCACGCCCAACACCGGCAGCCAAGTAGTCTACACGCTGACGGCGGCGAACAGCGGGCCGAACGATGCTACGGCCGTTTCCGTTTCCGATCTCTTACCGCCTGGCGTTACCTACGCCAGCGACGATGGGGGCGGCGCTTACGACAGTGTGAGCGGAATATGGACGATTGGCGCGCTGGCGAACGGCGGTTCGGCCGCGTTGAACATCACCGCCACCGTCAATGCGGCCAATGGCGCGATTGTAACCAATGGCGTCAGCATCAGCGGCGCCGAGGTAGACAACAACGCCGCCAACGACTCGGCCAGCGTAGACATTACCGTTACCAACATTGCTAACCTCCGTGTCACCAAATCGGTGGACAACGTCACACCCAACACTGGCAGTAACGTCATGTACACGGTTACGGTTGAAAACCTGGGGCCAAATACAGCTACGGGTGTTCAAGTCTTCGACTCGCTGCCTGGCAGCGTCGCCTACGTCAGCGATGACAGCGGCGGCCAGTATAACGGGTTGACATGGACGGTGGGCGCGATACCCGCGTTCGGTTCAGCGACCTTGAATATCACAGTTACTATCAATGGGGTAGAGGGCGAAGTAATTGTTAACTCTGCGCTTGTCAGCGGCAGCGAAATCGACCCGGTTCCGGGCAATAATACGGCTGCTGCCCTTCTCACCGTTACTAACATCGCCGACCTGGCTGTGACTAAGACGGTTGACAATGCCACGCCCAACGATGGCAGCCTCGTTGTTTACACAGTTACCGTTACCAACAATGGCCCTAATGACGCTACTAATGTCACCGTAGCCGATCCGCTGCCGGCAGGCGTCGTTTACTCGGCCGATAATGGCGGCGGCGCTTATGACAACGTTTCCGGCACATGGACGATTGGCGGTCTGGCGGCCGGCAGTTCGGTGTCGCTGGACATCACCGCTACCGTGAATGCGGGCGATGGGGCAGTTGTCACCAATACCGCTGCTGTTTCGGGCAGTGAGAGTGACCCCACCGCGGCCAATGACTCGGCCAGCGTGGACATCACCGTCACCAACATCGCTGACCTCGGTGTGACCAAGACGGTGGATAACGCCACACCCAATGACGGCAGCAGCGTTGTTTACACCATTACTGTTACCAACGGCGGCCCCAATGATGCCACTGGTGTCAGCGTGGCCGATTCCCTGCCAGCCGGCGTCACTTACGTCAGTGATGACAGCGGCGGCGCTTACGACAGTGGAACCGGAATGTGGACTATTGGGTCACTGCCTGCTGCTGGTTCGGCGGTTCTAAATATTACCGCTACAGTTAATGCGGGCGAAGGCGCGGTTGTCACCAACACGGCCACAGTCACAGGGGCGCAGATTGACCCCAACACGGCCAACAACTCAGCCAATGTGGGCTTTACTGTCACCAACATCGCCGACCTCGACGTGACCAAGACGGTTGATAATGCGACGCCTTACAATGGCGGCGCTATCGTTTACACGATTACCGCTGCCAACAATGGGCCGAACGACGCAACGGCCGTTACCGTAACCGATGTCTTACCGACTGGCGTTACCTGGGTCAGCGATGACAGCGGCGGCGCTTACAGCGGCGGCGTATGGACAATCGGCAATCTGGCCAATGGCGGAACGGCCGTTTTGAATATCACCGCTGCCGTAAGCGGGCCTGATGGTACACTCATCACCAACAGCGCCAGCATCGTCGGCACGGAAATTGACCCCAACGCGGCCAACGACGCGGCCAGCGTGGACATCACCATTACCAATGTCGCCGACCTCGGCGTGACCAAGACGGTAGACAATGCCGCCCCGCAAGATGGCAGCGCCATCGTTTACACCATCACTGCCACGAACAGCGGGCCGAATGATGCAACGGCCGTTTCCGTAACCGATGTCTTACCGGCTGGCATAACCTATGTCAGCGACGACAGCGGCGGCGCTTACAGCGGCGGCATATGGACAATCGGCTCACTGCCCGCGGGTGGAACGGCCGTTTTGAACATCACCGCCATCGCCAACGGGCCTGATGGCACACTTATCACCAACAGCGCCAGCATCAGCGGGGCGGAGGTGGACAATAACGCTGCCAACGACTCGGCCAGCGTAGACATCACCGTTGTCAATGTTGCCGACCTCAGCGTGGCCAAAACCGTTGACAACGCCACGCCTCAGACCGGCGACACCATCATCTACACGGTGACAGCTGCCAATAACGGCCCGGCTGCGGCTACTAACGTGAGCGTAACCGACGTCCTGCCCGCCGACGTAACCTACGTCAGCGACAACAGCGGCGGCGCTTACAGCGGCGGCGTATGGACAATCGGCAGTTTGGCTGTCGGTAGTTCCGTGTCGTTAGACATTACCGTGACAGTCAACGGGCCGCATGGCGACCTCATCACTAACAGCGCCAGCATCGCCGGCGATCAGACAGATAACAATGCGGCCAACGATTCGGCCAGCGTAGACGTCACCGTCACCAACATCACCGACCTCAGCGTTGCCAAGACGGTTGATAACGCTGCGCCCAACACAGGCAGCAGCGTCATCTACACGATTACCGCGGTGAACAATGGCCCGGCTGCGGCGACAGGCGTCAGCGTGGCTGATCTCTTACCCGCCGGTGTGACCTACGTCAGCGACGATGGTCTAGGCGCTTACAACAGCGCGTCCGGCACATGGACAATCGGCAATCTGGCTGCGGGCGGTTCGATGGTGTTGAATATCACCGCCTCCGTCAACGCGCCGCATGGCTCACTTATCACCAACAGCGCCAGTATCTCTGGCAACGAGGTAGATCCCAACGCGGCCAACGACGCGGCCAGTGTTGACATCACCGTTACGAATTTTGCTGACCTCGCCGTTACCAAGACGGTGGATAACGCGATCCCGTACAGTGGCAGCACGATCGTTTACACGTTGACGGCGACCAATAACGGGCCTGATGCGGCAACGGGCGTTGTCGTATCCGACCCCCTGCCCGCCGGCGCGAGCCACCTCGGCGATGATGGCGGCGGCGCTTACAACAGCGGTACCGGGAACTGGACAATCGGCAGCCTGGCTGTCGGTGAGATACGCGTGTTGAACATCACTGCGATGGTCAGTGCGCCTGATGGCACACTCATCACCAACAACGCCAGTATCAGCGGCAATGAGGTGGATACCAACGCGGTTAACGACGCGGCTAGTGTGGACATCACCGTCACTAATGTGGCTGATTTGAGCGTTACCAAGACGGTTGACGACGCCATGCCGTTTGATGGCGGGTCTGTCACGTACACGATTGTGGCTGGAAACAGCGGACCGAATGATGCAACGGCCGTTACCGTCACCGACCTCCTGCCTCCGGGCACAACTTACGCCAGCGATGATAGTCTGGGCGCTTACAACAGCGTCACCGGGGACTGGACAATCGGCAGTCTGCCCGTTGGCGGCACGGCGACCTTGAACATCACCGCCGTAATTAATCCCAATACCGATGGCGACACTATCACCAACATTGCATCCATCAGCGGCGCCGAATTCGACCCCGACCCGGCTAACAACACAGCCAATGCGGTCAGCGTCGTTCGCGTCAATGACCTGTGCGCTACCACCGGGACCATCACCTTGCCCAGCGGCCCAACGACGCTCCCAATCTGGGGCTACGCGCCCGGAGATTGTACCCGCGGCTTACCCGCGCAGTTGCCCGGCCCGGCCATCGTGGCCATTGAAGGCGAAACAATCAACCTGACGCTTCACAACGGTTTGGCTGAACAAACAGCCATGCTCTTCTACAGCCAGGACATGCCTTCAGACATGGTGGGCGCTGCTCCCGGCGGCTCCACAACCTACACCTTCCCCGCGGCCAGCCCTGGTACGTACCTCTATGAGGCGGGCTTACTGCCCAATGCCAATCATCAGGTGGCCATGGGTATGTTCGGTACGTTGATTGTGCGGCCAACGACTGCCAATCAAGCTTATAACAGCCCGGCAACAGCCTATGACGACGAGGCGATACTTGTCCTCAGCGAGATCGATCCCAACTTGAACAACAGTCTGGTTCCGGCCACTTTCGATCTGCGCGACTTCAATCCCACTTACCGGTTGATTAACGGCAAGGTTTATCCGCAGACGGATGCCATTCCCACTGCAGCTGGTAACAATGTGCTGCTGCGTATCGTCAATGCCGGGTTACAACCCCATACGATGTCCTTGCTGGGCGCGAGCCAGACCCTGGTGGGCGTAGATGGGAACCTGACGCCGTACCCGCGTGGCCTCATAGCCGAGACCCTCGCTTCTGGGCAAACAAAAGACATCATCGCCACCATACCGGGTGGCGCTGTTCCCGGTTCCAAATTTGCGCTCTACGACGGTAGTTTGTTGTTGCACAACAACAATGACGCCGGGTATGGCGGCATGATGACTTTCTTGACCCTGGCTCCCGGTCTTCCCGGCGGAGCCGACATCATGGGACCAACGGCCGACACGATGGCCGTATCGCCCAGCCCGACAGATGGTTCAACGGGTGTTACGTTAACGGCCGTTGTCAGCGACGTGGATACCGGCAACGCCAATATCGTATTGGCTGAATACTACATTGACGACACGACAGCCCCGGCAACAGCCATGTTGGCGACAGACGGCGCGTTTGACTCGCCCACAGAAGCTGTTCAAGCGGCGGTGCCTCCGGCGGCTCTAGCCGGACTGCAACCTGGCGAACATACATTGTATGTGCGCGGTCAGGATGCGCTAGGCAACTGGGGCGACTTCAACTTGGTTCCGTTTCAGCTAGTCAACGCTGGCCCCTTGACTTACGGCCTTACCTTCACACCTAACCCCAGCCGGGGTGACGTTGATGTGGTTCTGAGCGGCACAGGCGATGACTCGGCCGAAGGCAACAGCATTATCACGGCCGCCGAGTACTTCATAGACAGCGCTGGTCCTGACGGCGCTGGTACGCCCATGTCCGTCAACGTACCTGAGCCAATTGCCAGCATAGATGCGGCGATCCCGGCAGCCACCGTAGCGGCGCTGTCCGAAGGCGTTCATTCCGTCTACGTCCATAGCCAAGATTCGTTTGGTCATTGGGGTCCCTTGGCCATAGTTGAACTCTATGTGGACAAGAGTGGTCCAGATACCTCTGGTGTGACTGTCGCGCCCGATCCCAATAACGGCAGCCTGCCCATCAATCCGAGCTTGTTCTCGATCAGAGTAGATGCCACGATCAATGATCCGCTAACTGGCGCTTCAGGATCATCTCTGGGTGTGCAATCTGCGCTCTGGACGGCCGAGTTCTTCATTGATTACAATCCGGCAGTTGACGTATTCGGCACCGGCGCGCCCATGTACCCGCGTGATGGTCTGTTTAACACTAGCAATGAAGACACCTATGCGCTCCTCGCCCTGATCAACATCAGCGCTTTGAGCGAAGGTATCCACACTGTTGACGTACACGGCCGTGATGCATCCGGTAACTGGGGGGCAATTGCCAGCGCCAACTTGTTGGTAGACAAAACAGCGCCAACAGTCGCCGGCACAGCGGCCTCCCCCAACCCCAGCGGCGGAGCGGCCGTCACAACCCTGACAGCCAGCGCCAGCGATACCGCATCGAACATCGTCATGGCCGAATGGTTCGCAGGAGTTGATCCTGGCCCTGGTAACGGCGCGCCTATGGCCGTGGCCTTCAACGGTACGGATTGGGATCTGTCAGCTTCGATTGATCTCACCGGCTGGGCAGCGGGCAACCATACGCTTTCTGTCCGGGCCAAAGACGCCGCCGGTAATTGGAGCTTGGCCGATAGTGTTGTCCTGATTGTTACGACGGAAGTTCCCTTCTACGGCGTAACCGTGACGCCGCCCACAGCGGCGACGCCCGGCAACCCCGGCGTAACGGTTTCTTACATTCTGGACGTGACCAACAACGGGAATGTGGCTGACACCTATGACGTGATAGTTAATGGCAACGCCTGGACAACGACGGCTCCGGCCACAGTTGGCCCGCTGGCGTCGGGCGCGATGACCCAGATCACGGTGGATGTCACCATCCCGGCCGGCGCACTGTCTGGCGACTCGGATACGGCAATCGTTACCGTTACGTCGCAAGGCGATCCGGGACAATCCGACGCCTCAAGCCTGACGACCTCGGCCGTACTCGACCAGCTTTACTTCTCGACGGTAGGCGCTTTCGCCGTACCGGGCGTTTCTGGCCCATACGACGATGCCGATGTCTACAATTGGGATGGCACAGCCTTCGGCCGTATCTTTGATGCGTCGGTCGCCGGTCTGCCCAACAATGCCGACATTGACGGGTTAGTGGTTGTGGATGCGGACACGTTCTACATGTCCTTCAACCGCAACGGCGGCGTGAATGTGCCGGGAATCGGCGTAGTCCAGGATGAAGACATCGTCCTGTATGATGCCGGAGTCTGGAGCCTGTACTTTATCGGTGGTGATGTCGGTCTGAAAGATACCAACGGCGAAGATGTGGATGCCTTTGATATCTTGCCGGATGGCAGCATCATACTTTCAGCCATCGCCAGTTATAATCCAGACCCGGACTTCCCCAACAATCTACAGGATGAGGATGTCATCCGCTGTGTGCCTAATGGTGGTATCCCTGTCATTAACTGTACTTGGAGCATCTACCTTGACGGCAGCGATGTTGGTCTCAATAACGGCGGCGGCGAGGATGTGAATGGTCTTGCAATGAGTGGGGCTGATCTTTATCTGACGACTCTGGGCGCATTTAGCGTAACTGGCTTGTCGGGTGATGGATTTGACGCCTTCGCTTGCAATACCTTTACCTCCGGTACCACATCGGCCTGTACGAGCTTCTCGATGTACTTTGATGGTAGTGTGACTGGCGTTACGAATCAAATTGATGCAATCGATCTACCCTGATCTTAACGCCTGATATTTAGGGGAAGAGCAAGCCTGGTTGGTGATCTTGATCTAACCAACGCTTGCTCTTCCTCTTCTTGACTTTTATATTGTAATGACACAATTTAAGGCAATGATCCAATCTAAATCACAGAACGAAAATCGTTGGCGGATATCGCCATTGCTGGTTGCCGGCATTTTTCTGGTTTTGGCGGCAGCAATTGCGTGGGCATTCATTTCCAGCTACTCAGGTGGGCGAGAATCTGAATTACAGGTTATGACGCAGGCGGCGTTTGAAGAGGAAACCGGCGTTCACGTCAACCTGATTGGCGTAGTTGGCGGTGGCGGTTTGATTAATGTACGTATCAAAGTTCTTGATACAGAAAAGGCCACCCGCCTTTTTCATGACCCTGATATCACATTCTTCCTGATTGCTGAGGATAGCGATATAACGCTGTTGCCCCCTGATGATATGGAATATGCTGCAGATTTTGAAGCTGATCGTGCTTATAATGTGCTGTTTGCCAATACAGAAAATGCGATTAAGTCAGGCTCTTTGGTTACGGTGGTAATCGGCGATTTTCAGCTTGAACATGTAATTGCCCAATAAGAGAGATGTGATGATGAATAATCATACAGTTGAGATGCGCCCCCGGCGTACCTGGACAAAACGGTTGGTTCGTTTGGTCTTGCCGGCGGTGCTGTTGTTGTTTTTAGCCAGTTTGATACCGGAATTTCCTACGCAGTTTTCGTTTTTCCCTGAAGCTTCAGTTCAAGACGACTCTGTGGCGATTGAGGCGCGTTATGGGATTCGTATTCGACGAGTCGCTGTTCTTGCCGGAGGCGGTATTGTTGAACTGCGTTTCCTAATTGTTGATCCGGATAAAGCAAACCTCTACATGCATGATCCGGAATATATGCCGGCTTTGATTACTGACGGGATTCGTCTTGACCCACCGGTCAGAGGGCACGATATGGAGTATAAGGCAGGCTGGGGGTATTATATCTTGTATGGTAATCACAGCTCGGCTGTCAAATCGGGGAAACCGGTTGTGATTGAGTTTGACGATTTGCGCCAACAGGTTGTGGCTAATTGACCCTGAGGGGCTACCTGTGAAAAAGACGATTGTTACGACTATCGTTCTTTTCTGTTTTGCTGTTGTTTGGCGGACGACTGGAACCGCATGGTCGGCAGAACGGCCGTTTCTACCTTCATTCTTAACGCCACAGCCGCCTGAATCGGCCGCCCAGGGGGGGCAGCCGGAGAAAATCGCACCTGAAGTTCAAACAGCCCTGGCCTCCTTGCGGCCCGGTGACATGATCACCGTTATCGTGACACTGCCCGATCAGGCCGACTTGAGCCGTATCACAAAAACGAGCCGAACGGCGCGCTTGAATACGGTTGTTGAAACGCTGCAGACCCATGCTGACTCTTCCCAGCGCGCGCTGCGCCAATTATTGGCGCAGCGGCGCGATCAAGCGCTTATCAGCCAGTTTACGCCGCTCTGGATCAATAACAGTATTGCTGTGACGGCGACGGCCGTTGTGATTCAGGAATTGGCCCGCCGCGCTGATGTTTACCAAATTACACTGGATGAAATCACCATTGTCCCGGCCGGGAGCGCGGCTTCGCCTGAACCCAATCTCTCGGTTATCCATGCGCCGGATTTGTGGAATCTGGGGTATGGGGGGCAGGGCGTGGTAGTCGCCAACATGGACAGCGGCGTGGATGTCTCCCATCCCGACCTGAATTCACGCTGGCGCGGGGGAACGAACAGCTGGTTTGATCCTTATGGACAGCATCCTACGACGCCAACCGATTTTAGCGGTCACGGCACCTGGACGATGGGGATTATGGTGGGCGGGAACGCCGGCGGGACAGCGATTGGCGTCGCGCCGCAGGCGCAGTGGATTGCCGTGAAAATTTTCAAAGATAATGGCAGCGCCACGACGGCAGGTATTCACCAGGGTTTTCAATGGCTGCTGGACCCCGATGGGAATCCGGCTACTGATGATGCGCCGCATGTGGTCAACAATTCCTGGTCTATTGGCGGCGCCGGTTGTAATTTGTCTTTCCAGCCGGATTTGCAGGCTTTACGGGCGGCCGGTATCGTACCTGTCTTTGCCGCTGGTAACTATGGCCCCGGCAGTTCGACCAGCGCCAGCCCGGCGAATAACCCGGAAGCGTTGGCGGTGGGGGCGACGGATAATAACGATCTGATTTATGGCAGCGGCAGCCGCGGGCCATCGGCTTGCGGCGAGGCGTCTACGATTTTCCCGGAACTGGCGGCCCCAGGGGTCAATGTAAGAACGACGGATTTGTTTGGCCTGTACTTTCCGCAAACGGGGACCTCTTTGGCGGCGCCGCATGTGGCCGGGACGCTGGCTTTGTTGTTGAGCGCTTATCCGGGATTGACGGTGGCCCAGCAGGAAGCGGCGTTGCTGAATACGGCCGTTGACCTGGGCGCGGCTGGGCCTGATAATGTGTTTGGAAACGGCCGTCTTGATGCTTTAGCTGCCTATCAATGGCTGGCCGGTGGTGGGAACCCAACACCAACACACACTCCGCCGGCCACGCCGGTGGATACCGACACCCCCACGCCCACGCCGACACCGACGCACACGCAGACCCCAACGGCGACGCCGACGCACACCCAAACCCCCACGGCGACGCCGACGCACACCCAAACCCCCACGGCGACGCCGACGCACACCCAAACCC